>WRCU01000241.1 GCA_009783805.1 Oscillospiraceae bacterium | reverse complement strand
TTGAAGCCAATGGAGGTAGTCGCCCTCGCCGCCGTCGCTGAGGAAGACGAACCGCGTGTGCGCCTCGAACCCGAAGATTCCGCCGGCCGA
The DNA here is from genome assembly GCA_009783805.1 of Oscillospiraceae bacterium. Lineage (GTDB taxonomy): Bacteria > Bacillota > Clostridia > WRCU01 > WRCU01 > WRCU01. Next base: position 3,450 of record WRCU01000241.1, on the reverse strand, counting down.
GAAGTCGATCACCTTGTCCTCGCAGACCTCTATTTCGCCGAAGTTGCCGGTCTTTATCACCATCCGCCTATACGCCCCCATATGCCCCGTTTTTTCGCCTATGACTTAATTGGCCTTAGGCGTACATGGAAAAGCCTGCCTTCGAATAATTTATTTTGATTGAATTTTTTTGAAGCGTGTAGAACCGAATGCCCGCCTCAACGCTTGAAATATTGAATACGGGCGGCACGTACTCGGACCGCCTATAATTTAAGTAATCGTCGCCCACCGAGGGGGTCGGGGAGAAGGCGACCTCCCACGCCTCGGCCCTTATGTCCGGGCCGGGGTTCGGCGGGAAGTCGGACGGCGCCCACGGCGTGTCCCGGAAGGACTCCTCTGCGATCACGTCGAGTATGGCGTCTGTCTTGACGTTGATCTGGGCGTACCTGTCCCCGTTCCTGCAGTACCGCGTTATCTGGTCCATGACGGCGGCGCGGCCGCGCTGGGCGTTGTCCACGGCGAAGTCGACCACGCCCTTGGCCGCCATGCTGGCGAATACGGGGTAGTTGTCCACCTTTATCATCGGCTTGCTGACTTCGGTGCCCAGCTCGAAAGGGACCGTCTCGGACCGCAGGGACGCGGCCTGGCTCTCGATCCGCAGCTCGCCTCTCTGGGTCTCTATGCCCACCCTGTACGGGGCCGTCGTGATGCTGAGGTTGTTCATGGCCGCCTCCGCGATCGGTCGCAGTCTATAGCCGATGATACCACGGCGGAGTCAAGTGCGAAACCGACGCTTCCGCGCCTACGGCTACCTTAGGAACTCTAGCAGGGTCGGCTGTATGACCCTGGCGACCGCCGAGAGGGAGGCCAGGTACACGTTCTCCTGGAGCTTGAGGTCGAGTATGACCTTCTCCATGTGCGCCCCCTCGTTGTTGTTCATGAGGTCGAGAAAATTCTCGTGGTCGTTTATCAGCCTGAACCCGGTGAACTCGAGCCTGTTGTAGCGCGCGCCCTCATCGGCCTGCAGCACCGCCAGGTTCGCCAGGTGCCTGTCCATCATCCCTATCACCCTGTCTATGAGGGCCTCGAAGCTGTTCGTCCCCGGCATCTTGACCGGCGGGGTCACCGTGCCCCACCCGAACAGGCCGCCCATGATGCCTACGTTCCCCACGCCCCCAGTGTAGCCCCATACCTCCACCGTCGAGCCCGTCCCCCACGTCGGCGACTCCACCCTCAGCCTGCCGTCCACCAGGTAGGCCTTGCCCGCGCCGTTCAGCGCCGCGTTTATCCTGTCGACCAGCCCATCCGCGTCCGCCAGCCCGTCCAAGGCTATGTCGTGGACCGCGTAGGCCCCCCCCGGCGTCGCCGGCGGCATCGTCACGCGCAGCGTGTCCCCGGCTGCGAACCCGGCCCAGAAGGCCGGGCCGTACGCCGCGCCGGTGAGGTCGACCCCGCCCGTGAACGAACCGTGCGTCGCCTGGTCGCCGCCCTTATTCACCACCGGGCTGAGCCCGAACAGATAGTCCAGCATGTCCTGGTTCTCGGACGATATCTCGATTATCTCGTCCTCGTTGCCCGTGTTCGATATGATCTTTATCCTGCCGTCCACCACTGAGCATATGGCGATGCCGTCCAGGTCCTTATTGATCTCCTGCATGATCTGGCCCATCGTCATCTCCCTCGGGTTCACGTCGGGGTTGCCGCTGGTCCCGTCCCACAGGCGGATCTCCCTCACCTTCCCCCCAACCCTCACCAGGAAGGAGGCGGCCCTGCCCGGGTCGGTCGGGGCCTCCCACTGCGTCACGTCGAGCGTCGGCACGCCGAAGTTCTTCGACCCTTGCAGGGTCCCCTCGTGCACGGACGAGCCGACGGCCGCGTAGGGGTTCACCCCGAACAACCGGTCGGCCTCCGGGAACGCGGCCAGGTCGAGCGAGACGCTCTCGTTGAGGTACGAGGTGGTGATCATGAGCCTGCCGTTCACCATCGTCGCGGTCAGGTCGCCGCCCAGGTTCCCGGCGGAGTTGAGGTCGTCCAGCAGCTCGCGCCAGTCCGCGTAGGTCCCGGTCAGGCTCACGCTTACGGCCCTGTCCATCATGGCGTCGACGTTGTTTTTGATCGTCAGGTCAAAGGCTATGGGGCTTGCCGAGCAGTCCAGCGGGAAGCAGCCGTCCATCGGCACGGCGGCGCCGCTCATGTACGAGGCGCGGACGTCGAGCGCCTCTATGAAGTCCTCGAAGTCCTGCACCATGAGGGACTTGCGCGGTATGTCGCTGATCTCGTCGCCCACGCCGAAGAGGAGGTTCCCGAGGGTGTTGACGAAGACGTAGTCGGATATGCCGACCTCGTAGAAGATCTTCTCCTCCTTGCTCACCGTCACGTTGAAGGTCCCGTCGTCGTTGAGGAGCCGCTGGTCCGTCTTGAACCCCGAGAAGATGAACCTGTCCCCGTGCGTGGAGTTGGCGACGCCTATGAGGTTCTCGAGCTTCCTGATTATGTCCTGGGCCATCTTCTGCCGGTCCTCGGGCGTGTTCGTGTCGTTGCACGCCTTGACGGCCATCTCCCTGACGTCCTGGAGTATGGCGTTGATCGTGTCCAGCGCCCTGTCCGTGGTGACTATCCAGGCCTTCGCGTCCTCCACGTTCCTTATGTACTGCTCTATCTTGGCCACGTCCGTGCGAAGCTTGAGCGCGCGCACCGCGACCACCGGGTCGTCCGACGGCAGCCTGATCTTCTTGTTCGTGGCGTACTGCATGTTGAGCCGCTCCATGGCGGCCTGGTTCTGCTGGAGGTAGTAGATCATGTTGTTGATCATCATCGAGTTCGTTATGCGCATGGCTTTGGCACCTCCCCCCCTTAGTCCGGCTACATGAGGCCCAGCCTGTTGATCAGCGTGTCGTACACCTCGTTGAAGACCTGCACCATCTTGGCCGACGAGTTGAACACGTTCAGGAAGCGCACCATGTTGGCGGACTCCTCTATCTCGCTGACCCCCGATATGGACAGGCGCTTGTTGGTCAGCTGGTTCATCATCAGCCTCTGGGACGAGAGGAACATGGCGCACTTCTGAGAGTCTATGCCCATCCCGCCTATGAGGGACTTCATGAAGTCCTCGGTCTTGCCCTCGGTGAACAGGTGTATGTCGTTCCTCTGGTTGAGGAGCGCGAGGAGGACCCTGTTGTTTCCGACCTCGCCGGGCGAGTCCATAGTCGAAATGAGCGTCGGGTCGTCCAGGACGTCCCAGCTCACGCTGAAGTTCTTGGCCGTCACGTTCTTGTACCTCTCGATCACGGCGGCGATGTATTCGGGGCTGTTCACGTCGTTCGGCATCTGGCCTATCTGGCCGTTGTCGTTCAGGAAGAAGTCGGTGGTGACGGCCTTCCGCCCGTCGCCCTTGAGCGTGAAGAACCTTATCCCCGACGGCGGGTCGCCGGGGCTCGAGCCGACCTGGTGGCCGCCGGCATGCCCGGTCCC
>WRCU01000240.1 GCA_009783805.1 Oscillospiraceae bacterium | reverse complement strand
GCGAGTACCGGCCTACCGAGCCCAGCCTGTCGGCGAACCCCATGGACTCGCCCAATCTCACGGCCACGTCCCATATCAAGGACTGGTCCCAGTGGAGGTCCGTCCTGTAGTACATGCCGATCGAGAGGGAGTCCTTTATGTCGATGTACTCCGCCCCCGTGACGGCCTCCGACAGGATGCCCTCTATCAGCCCGTAGTCTACCGCGGGGTAGCCGTTCTGGGCCGCTATGAAGTAACCCTTCTCGGGGATCACCGAATAGTAGGCGCTCACCGTTACGCTCAGCCCGTCGAGGATCTTTTGGATCTTCTCCCCGGCCATGCGGACCGAACCCTCGTCCAGCTTCTCGATCTTCGCGGCGTTGCCGCCGACCATGTAGATGTCGTTGTTGTCCTTCTGCCTGAATACCTCCCATAGGATGTGGGCCTTGATCCTCCTGAACCCGTCCCTGAATATGAAGCTGTCCAGGGCGTACTCGTCGAACTGGCCGGCGAACTTCGGGTTCAGCACTTTTGCGGCCCCACCATTCCCGGAGGACAGCCCCAAAGGGTTGGCCCGGCCGGTCATCGGGCTACGCGCGTACCTTATGAGGAACTGGACGTAGGCGTCCATAAAAAGGTCGGGGTCCGTCACGGTGGAGTCCAAGGATATCTGCTCCGAAAAGTCGGCGCTCTCGCTGAAGGACCCGGTGAACAGGTTCCTGCTGGATATGACGTTCGGGATGGCCGCCCTCGTCCTGCCCAATTGCGAGGAGCTGCCTGCGGCCTCGACGAAAAGCTCGGGGAAGGTGGCCAGCCTGCGCCTCTCGCTGGTGGAGACCTCCGGGGGTTGGTAGAGCAGGTTGGCCACGAACAGTGAGCCCAGCAAGAAGGCGAAAGTCAGCGAAACGGCCATCTTCCGGGCGGCGGAGATCGCCGGGCGGCCGCCGCCTTCGGCGGATCCTTCCTTGTCAGGTCGACCCATTAAAGACTCATCCCCTTAGAATCTGAAGTATATGAACGGGTTGAACGATCCGTCTATCAGGTACGCGGTCACGGATATGATCAGGACGGCGACCGTCAGGGGTTGTAGGAACGTGAGCGCCAACTCGCCCTTGCCCTTGCCGGAGAGCCGCTCAACCATCCTTTTCGGGAACGGCGTCGACCCTATGACGGCGACGATCAGCGGGACCAGGTAGCTCCGCGCGTAGTACAGCGACTGCTCGCTGACGAGCGAGGAGGCCCCGAACCCGAACATCAGCCCTATGCGGTTCAGCGCCTCGGTGATGCTCGCCGCGTCGAACAGGACCCAGCTCAGCATCACGGCCAATCCCATTATTATGCGGGGTATGGCCTTCGGCAGCCTATCGTACGCCTTCAGCAGGAAGTTCTTCTCCGCTATCAGCAGGATACCGAAGAACATGCCCCAGGCGATGAAGTTCCACCCCGCGCCGTGCCAGAACCCCGTGAGGAACCAGACGACGAGTATGTTGAGTATGTGCCTCGACTTTGAGACGCGGTTCCCGCCCAGCGGGATGTAGATGTAGTCGCGGAACCAGGAGCTGAGCGATATGTGCCAGCGCCGCCAGAAGTCGGTGATGCTGCTCGCTATGTACGGGTAGTTGAAGTTCTCGAGGAAGCGGAAGCCGAAGACCCTTCCGAGGCCTATCGCCATGTCGCTGTAGCCCGAGAAGTCAAAGTATATGTGCAGGGCGAAGGCCAGGACGTAGAGCCATGTGTACAGTACGGACGAGTCGCCGCTCCTTTTGTATATCTCGCACAGCTCGCCGAGGAGGTTCGATATGAGGACCTTCTTCCCCAGCCCTATGACGAAGCGGGAGGCGCCCAAGGCGAAGTCCTCGAAGGAGTGCTTCCTGCCTCCCAGCTCGTTCGCGACCGTCGTGTACCTGACGATGGGGCCGGCGACCAGCTGGGGGAACAGCGCGACGTACGTCGCGAAGTTTATGAGGCTGCGCTGAAGCTTCGCGTTCCCGCGGTAGAGGTCGATGGAGTAGCTGAGGTTCTGGAACGTGTAGAAGCTGATGCCTATCGGGAGCGCAAGCCCCAGCAGCCTGATGGGCGCCTCGGCGGGCCCGGCCGACGGGGCGATGATCCCGTTCACGATGGAGATGAAGAAGTCGGAGTACTTGAACACGGCCAGGAGGCCTATCCCGACGACGATCGAGCCTATGAGGGCCACCTTCGAGGCCTTCCTGCCGCGGTACCTGTCGATGGGGAACCCGAACGCCCATCCGATCAACGTGGAGGCCAGGAGGACGAAGACGTAAACCGGCTCGCCCCAGAAGTAGAAGAACAGGCTAGTCGCCAGCAGCACGAGGTTCTTCGCCTTGAACGGCACGGCGAAGTATAGGACCAGCACGACCGGCAGAAAGTAATATAGGAAGGGTATACTGGAAAATAGCATATGGCCTCTCCTGACCTACGCCTTATTGCCTATAAAATACCAGCGACTCGCCCGCCGACCCCCCGGCCGCGTCCACGAACGCGGCGCTGACCGCCTCGGCTATGTCCTGCTTCGACGATATGAGGATCACGCAGTCGCCGGCCTCGATCACCATGCTGACGTCAGGGTACACGCAGATCCACCGGCCGCTGTCGAAGCCGTCGGCTATCAGGGCCTTGGCCTCCGAGGCCGCCCCCGCGTCCCTGCAGCGGAACAGCACCAGGAGGTGGGCCGTCGTTATGAGCGCGCCGGTCGACGCGTAGGCCTCCAGGACGAGCCTGTCGAAGTCCCCCTCGGATAGGCCGGTCGTGTTCCTCACGTTCTCGGGGTTTATGTCGATGCCCATGACCATGGGCATATGGGTCTCCCCATCCACGCCTTCGAGGACCTTGCCTAGGATCTCCTCGGCCGTGCCCGCGAAGGCTTGGCCGCCGTCGCCGGGATCGCCGCCGTCGGTCGCCTCCTCCGTCGCGGCGGACCCGTCGGTCGTCGGGGTCTCCGCGCCCGCGTCAGGCTTCTCGGACTCGGTCGCCGATTCCGTCGGGTCGCCGCCGTCGGTGAAGGACTGGCCCACGTCGCCCAGGTCCGGCGACTCGGACTCGGCCGCCGACTCCGTCGGCTCGCCGCCGTCGGTGGTTGGGTCTTCGGTGGCGCCCGAATCCGGGGTCTCCGACGTCGCGGCTGAGGAAGTCTCACCGACGCCGGCGTCGGCGCTTTCGGAGACGCCCGGGTCGGGTGAGGCCGTGGATCCTTCGTCCTCCCCGCCGCAGCCGGCCAGCGTCAGTGAGGCCGTGACCATGAGGCATAGCGCGAGGATCGCCAGGCGGCGGAAGGTCGCTCCGAGCGTTGATTTAATTTGCATAAAATTAAGTCACATCCTTTATATAAATGATTATATAAAGAGTGTAGGATAACGTTAATACATTTGTCAATTATAATGCAATTTAATGATAATTTGTTGTATAAAATAATTAAATAAACTATAAATAACGCGGGTCGCGCCGATGGGGCACGACGTCCGAGGTCCGTATAAGCCAGGCCAGCATCCTCTCGTTCAACTCCGCCCTTACGCCGGCGTATGCCTCGTCGCCATAGACGTTCCTCGTCTCCCTGG
>WRCU01000239.1 GCA_009783805.1 Oscillospiraceae bacterium | reverse complement strand
TGAACGGGGCGCCCGGCTACATCAACTTCCTGGACGCCTTAAACTCCTGGCAGTTGGTCCGGGAGCTCGACAAGGCCACGTCGCTCCCCGCGGCGGCCTCCTTCAAGCACGTGAGCCCGGCCGGCGCGGCCGTCGGCCTCGAACTAGACCCGTCGACGAGGCAGGCTTGCCTCATCGACGGGGACGCCATGGTATCGCCGACGGCCGCCGCGTACGTGCGCGCGCGGGGGGCCGACAGGATGTCGTCCTACGGCGATTGGGCGGCCGTGAGCCGTGAGGTCGACGTCAGCCTCGCCAAGTGCCTGATGGCCGAGAGCTCGGACGGGATCATCGCGCCCGGATACGGCGCCGAGGCCCTGGCGATGCTCAGGACCAAGGCGAAGGGCGCCTACCGCATTGTCAAGGTAGACCCCGGATACGAGCCGCCGCCCATGGAGACCCGCGAGGTGTTCGGCATAAGGTTCGAGCAGATGAGGAACGCATGCCCGATCGGCCCCGAGCTCCTAGGCAACGTGGTCACCCGCAGCAAGGCGATCCCCGAGGGGGCCAGGCTCGACCTGACCATAGCCATGCTCACGTTGAAGTACACGCAGTCGAACTCCGTCTGCTATGCGTACGGCGGGCAGGTGACGGGCGTGGGCGCGGGGCAGCAGAGCAGGGTCCATTGCGCCAGGCTGGCCGGCGACAAGTCGGACAAGTGGTTCCTCCGCAGGCATCCGGACGTGCTGGGCCTTAGGTTCAGGCAAGGCGTCAAACGCGTGCAGAAGGAAAACGCCATAGACGCGTACCTTATGGGCGACGAGGGCTACCTCTCGACCGAGGCCTTCACTTCGCTCTTCGAGGAGGTCCCCGAGACGCCGACGAAGGAGGCAAAGGAAGAATGGCTGCGCGGCGTCACGGGCGTCTCGCTGGCCTCCGACGCTTACTTCCCGTTCGACGACAGCATCGAGAGGGCCCGACTCAGCGGGGTCAAATATATCGCCCAGCCGGGCGGCTCCGTAAGGGATGACGAGGTGGTCCGGGCCTGCGACAGATATGGGATCGCAATGGCCATGACGGGACTCAGGCTATTCCATCATTAATTGAAGAGGTGTTCCATGCATAGGATAATCAAGGTTTTCGCGGTCATGACCCTCTCCGCCCTCATCCTCACCTCATGCCTGGGAAAGGTAGAGGGCGACAATGAAACCGGGACCGCGCAGGCTTCGCCCTCCGCCGAGCGCACGACCGACGCGGCGACGCCGACGCCCGGCGACCCCACGGAGACGGGCGGGCAGGAGACGAACCAAACCCCCGACGCGCCGGGCAAGCCGCACGACGAGCTGGTTGCGGAGTTCGGCGGCCTATGGGGCAGGATAGACGGCTCCACCGCCACCATCCCGCTGACGGCCGCCCTCCACGCCCATTTCGAAGGTGCGGGCGCCCCCCCCCAGCACAACACCACATCCTTCGCCTATGATGCGCTTTTATATGGGTCCTCCGACCTCATCTTCGTCACGCGCCCATCCGAGCCCGACTTGGCCAGGGCGGGGGAGATGGGGATAGGGCTGGAGGTCGTCCCGGTGGCGAAGGACGCGCTCGTGTTCCTCGTGAACGCCCAAAACGCCGTGGACGGGCTCTCCCTAAATGACCTGGCGAAGATATACTCCGGTGAGATATCCGACTGGGGCGCCTTGGGCGGCATCGACGAGGCGATCGCCCCCTACCAAAGGACCGAGGGGTCGGGCAGCCAAACCCTCTTCCTGGAGCTTGTGATGAGAGGCAGGGAGGCGATGGAGCCGCCGTCCGAATGGGTCGCGGCGTCCATGGGCGAGCTCATCGAGGTGGTCTCCAACAACGACTACTCGAGGGAGTCCATCGGCTACTCCATGTTCTACTACGTTAACAACATGTACGGCAACGACAGGTACAAGATGCTCGGCATAGACGGCGTGACGCCTTCGCGCAGGTCCATCGAGGAAGGCGAGTACCCGCTGGAGGACTACTACTACGCCGTCCACAGGGACGACGTGCCGGACGGCGACCCGATACGCACGCTCATAGCGTGGCTTCTGACCGACCAAGGGCAGGCCCTGGCCGCCATGTCAGGATACATACCGCTCAGGCCCCTGTCCGGCGTCGGCTACGACCCGGACTTCGACCCCGTCTACATGGGCGAGGTGAACGAGTCGAGCGGGACCGGCGGGACCGCCCTGAAAAGCGAAGAGGAGCGCACGAGCGCCGTCAACGAGAACGTCCGGAAGCCGCTCTCGGACATGTTCTACGACGGCTTCAACTACGTCGCCCACATCAACTCCGAGATCCTGCGCGACATCCAGAGGACGCAGTCGGAATATGGCCTGAACCTTTCCATAGAAGATGAGTACCTGCTGCGGCCCTATTCGGGGATCCCCAACGACTACCCGCACTACGAGCTGGAGGCGTACGGGGAAGGCGACGGCGCGGTGGCGTACCTGAGCGTCTTCTTCCCCCAAGGCAACCCTTTCTTCATGTACCCGACGCATTTCTACGTGACCCTGACCGACGACATCAGCCCATACGGGACGAAGGCGGACGGGTATGCGGTGAGGTACGGCTACGCGGGGCCTTTGGACGCGAGGACCGACCTTTTCGACGTGAGGGTCTCGATGCCCGACGCGCCGGACGCCGCCGAAAGGATCAACCAAAGGCTCGGGGCGTGGGTGGGCGGATTCGGCGGCGACCTAGCCAATATGGAAGCGTTGGACGGGTTCGCGGCGTGGCTGCTCGGCATCTATGGGATCGATGAGGGCTACGGCTACAAGGTCCGCCTCCAGCCGTCGGTGGGTGTGTGGCGCGGCAGCCTGACGGTGACGTACATGCTCAGTGACTATTCCGGCCCCAACATCGACCTTCCCATGCTGTGGACGATCGCATTCGATATGGCTACGGGCGAGGAGGTCTCACTGCTTTCCAGGCTCCCCGACCCCTTGGACCTCACCGAGGCCTTCATGGTCGTCCCCGCCTCCTTCGAGGGCGGCGTGATGGCGGGCGGCTACGGCGAGGGGCACATGGAGGGCGCGCCCGCGCCCGGATCGACCGTGACGGACGCATGGCTCATACATTCCACCCTGTGGGTCAGGGTGACTGAGCCGGATGGGCGGGTATTGCAAGGCTATGTATGGGGCGTCACGTGGGATGATTAATGGGGGGGCAAACCATGTTTGAGCAGAAGGATGATCTGACGGTAGTCTCCATCGCGGATGACATACTGGTCGTCGGGCTGAGCCTTGCGGCTTCGGGCCTGCCGGAGCGGGCCGATGCGATCGGCGAGCTATGGGGGGCCTTTGAGGGCGTGCGGCGCGCATCGGTCACCGGCGCGCTTACGCCGACCGTGAACTACGGCTTCTGGTACTCTAAGCCGGACGGCGGGCACGACTACATGGTGGGCAGCGCCGTCGCCGAGCCGCCGGCCGTCCCCGAGGGCATGGTATGCGCGCGCATACCCGCCGGCCGCTTCATAAAGGCGACGTTCAACGCGAGGGACTTCACGGAGCTCGTATGCGGAGACTTGCTCCCGGGGAGCTTCGCCAAGGCGAAGGCGTACGCCGCGGCGAACGGCCTG
>WRCU01000238.1 GCA_009783805.1 Oscillospiraceae bacterium | reverse complement strand
GCCTCTTCTATTTTATGGACATGGAGAGCTTCGAGCAGATCCCCCTCGAAAAGGGCGTGATCGGGGACGCGCTCAAGTTCGTCAAGGATAACACGGTCTGCAAGGTCCTCACATATAAGGAGGGCGTTTTCGGAATCGAGCCCCCGTTCTTCGTGGAGCTGGAGATAGTCGAGACCGAGCCGGGGATCAAGGGCGACACCGCGACGGGTGCGAACAAGACGGCGACCGTGGAGACGGGGGCCGTGATCCGCGTCCCGCTGTTCGTGAACCAAGGGGACGTGGTCAAGGTCGACACGAGGACGGGGCAGTACATGGAGCGCGTGTAGTAGGGACGGGGGCGAGGGCCGCTGCGCGGCAAACCGAAGGGGGAGGTCGGCGATGGGTTACATCGGGAAGAGGATAGCGTATTTAAAAGGGCTCATCGACGGGATGGCCATCGACGAGTCCACCAACGAGGGCAAGGCCGTGAAGGCCATAGTCGCCGCGTTGGAGGATGTGGCCGACGCCATTGAGGAGCTGGAGGAGACCCAGGAGGACCTGTACGGGGAGGTCGACGAGATACGCGCGTTGGTGGAGGATGACGATGACGGGTACGCTTGCTGCGATGAGGGATATGATGACGGCGCGGACGGCCCAGACGGCCCCGGACCGTGCGGTGAAGCTTCCTGCGGCGGAGGATGCGGCGGTGACGGCGAGAGGCGGCCTTGAGGGGCGGCCCCGAATGGGTGCGGGAGCAAGGCGCGGATGACGGATCGGGCGGCGGGCCCTTGGACGGCGGAGAGGCGGGGTTGGCCCAAGCCGACGATGCCGGCCCGAACCATGCCGACGATGCCGGCCAAACCTCAGCCGACGAGGCCGGCCAGACTACGGCCGACGAAGCAGGCACGGCGGATTCCGGACCTCAGCCCGCCGAAGACGGGTCGCTGCGCATAGCCGACGAGGCGGTCGCGATCATAGCCGGGATGGCCGCCATGGAGGTCGAGGGCGTGGCGGGGATGAGCGGCGGGATAGCCGGCGGGATCGCGGAGATCCTGGGGAGGCAGAACCTCTCGAAAGGCGTGGAGGTGGAGGTAGGTGAGAGGGAGGCCGCCATCGACCTCTACATCATCGTCGAATACGGCCAGAGGATGCCTGACGTCGCCTGGAACGTGCAGGAAAAGGTCAAGGCCTCCGTGCAGTCCATGACCGGCTATACGGTCACCGAGGTGAACATACACATACAAGGGGTTAGCGCCCGCACGGCGGCCCCCGCCGAATGAGCGGCCGGAGGCTCGGGATGGGCTCGATCAAGGGGATTCCGCGGAGGCTGGCCACCTACGTCGGCGCGAACAGGTGGATGCTGGCCATAGCCCTGCTCCCCATCACGGCGGCGATGAACCGGCTGGGCAGCGGCAACGGCCTTCTCGTGGAGCGCTATTATTCCGGGCTCGTCTTCAGGTACATGTCGATGGCCGTGAGCAACGTGACGGGCATGCTGCCATTTTCCCTGGGTGAGTTCCTGATCATCTTCACGGCCTTCGCCGCCGTCGTTTTATTGATTCGCCTCATCGCCCGCATAGTCAGGGGCGAGGGCGGGAGGCTCCGTATCGCCGGGAGGGGGCTGATGGCCCTACTGGTCGCATGTTGCTGGGTCTACTTCGGCGCCTCGGCCATATGGAACATGAACTACAATAGGCAGCCCGTCATCGGGTTGATCGGCATCGGGCAGACGGCCCCGACGAGGGAAAGGCTGGCCGACTTGGGGCTTTACCTGGTCGGGGAGGCCAACGGGCTCAGGGAAGGCATGCCCGAGGATAAACGCGGCGTATACGCCTTGGACGGCTCGGCCGGCGAGGTCATGCGCGGCGTGCACAGAGGCTACGACGCCCTCGCCGATGAGTTCCCGTTTTTGTCCGGCAGGTATGGGCCGCCGAAGACCATGCTTTTTTCAAAGGCCCTTTCCTACATGGGGCTTTCCGGCATATACTTCCCGTTCACCTTCGAGGCCAACGTGAACGGCGACATGGAGGACGTGGCCAAGGCCTTCACGGCCGCCCACGAGTCCGCGCACCAAAGGGGGTTCGCCAAGGAGGATGAGGCGAACCTGTTGGCCGTGCTCACTTGCCTAAGCCATCCCGACGCTCGGGTGCGCTACTCCGGCGCGTTCATGGCCATGATCTACGTGGTCAACTCCGCGCAGAGGGCGGACCCGGACATAGCGGCGACCCTTAGGGGCCTAATGGGCGACGGGGTGAGGCGGGACCTGGCGGCCCACTCGGAATATTGGCGGGCCTTCGAGACCCCCGTCAGGGAGGCCGTGCGGACCGTGAACGACGCGTACCTGAAGGCCAACCGCCAGGAGGACGGGGTCAGGTCGTACGGGAACGTGACCGACCACCTGATCTCATGGTTCTCCGCGCGTGGGGTCATCTGAGTGGCGCGGGGGAAGGGCGCGGATGGCGGCGAAATGAATTTTATTGACGCGTTCGGGGAGCTGTGCGCCCGCGTCAACCCTATGGAAGGCGGGTACGTCCTGCTGCGCATGCTCGCGCTGCTTTATCTGTGCGGGCCTATGCCGGCGAAGGGCCTGGCTTTGGCGCTGGGCATGCCCATCCCCGTCATCTCCGCCGCGAACGCGGAGCTCATCCGGATGGGGATGGCGTTGCGTGAGCCGGGCGGCGCCGCGCTTACGGAGCGCGGACGTGCGGCGGTGGCGCTGGGCCTGGGATTCGGCGACATGGACCTCGGCCCGTTCAGGGACTTGGTGGGATTGGGCCCGGCGGGCGACGGGCCCTTGCCGCACGCCGCGAAGAGGTCGTTCGAGGCCTTCGCCGGGCTGGAGGAGGAGCTAGGCCGCATATACGCCATGAGGCCGACCGTCGACGTGAGCCTGGACCAGTCGCTCTGCACGCCCGCCACGGGGCTGCGCAGGGCCGCCCTATGGCTGGCGGAGAGGCTGTCGCCCAGCGGCGAGGTGATCGTGCTGGGTGACGACGACCTGGTTTCCGTCTCGCTGTGCATGGCCGTCAGGCGGCTCCGCGCCGGTGACCACCCAGGATGCGGCGCGCTCAGGGTGACCGTACTGGAGCTGGACGGAAGGTTCGTGGAATTCTTGCGTTCGGTGGCGGCTGAGCACGGACTGCCCATGGAGGTGGTGCAGCACGACCTGAGGGAGGCCCTGCCCGAAGGGCTGGTGGGCCGCCATGACTGCGCCTACGCGGACCCACCGTACACGCTGCAGGGCCTGGAGCTGTTTTTGTCGAGGGCGGCCCAGGCGCTTAAAGAAGGTCCGGGCCCCACGGCCTACATATCGTTCGGGAACAAGCCCCCCGCCTTCAAGGTGGGAATGCAAAGGGTGATCGTCGGGATGGGGTTCGCCATGGAGGCCATCCACGGGGGCTTCAATGAGTATGAGGGCGCCGGGGTGCTGGGGGGCAGGGGGAGCATGCACGTCCTGCGTTCGTCCGGGACGCTCACCCCGACGGTCGTGGGGGCGTATGTGGGGGACCTGTACACGGGGGACCTGAGGGTGGGTGAGAGGGACTATAGGTGCGCCGCCTGCGGGCTCACGACGAAGGTGGGGCGCGGGATGGCCATGGCCACGGTGGAGGCGTTGAAAGGGTCGG
>WRCU01000237.1 GCA_009783805.1 Oscillospiraceae bacterium | reverse complement strand
TCGATGTCGATGAGCGTGCCTTCGGGGATGCCGAGGTAACCGAGGTCCATGGCGACGTCGATCACGTTCTCCATGCTCCGCCCGCAGACGGCCACCTTCCGGCCCAGCTCGACCGCGCCGTTTATGGCCTGCTGCATCCTGTGGATGTTGGAAGCGAACGTGGCGACGAGTATCCGCCCCTTAGCCTTCTGGAAGAGCCTCTGGAAGGTCACCCCCACCGTCTTCTCGGACATGGTGTAGCCTTCCCTCTCGACGTTCGTGCTCTCGCTCATGAGCAGCAGGACGCCCGAGTTGCCCAGGACGGCGAACCTTGCCAGGTCCATGCCCTCGCCGCCGATGGGCGTGTGGTCTATCTTGAAATCGGAGGTGTGCACCACGACCCCGATGGGGGTGTGGATGGCGAATGATGTGGAGTCCGCGATGCTGTGGGTTGACCTGATGAACTCGACCTTGAACGCGCCCGCCTCGATGGTCTGGCCCTGGCTCACGACCCTCATGGCCGTCTTGCCCTTGAGACCGTACTCCTCGAGTTTCTTGGATAGAAGCCCCATGGTGAGCCTCGTGCCGTAGACCGCTACCTTAAGGTCCCGGAGCACGTATGGCAGCGCCCCTATATGGTCCTCATGGCCGTGCGTGAGGAAGATCCCCCTGATCCGCTCCTTGTTCTTGATGAGGTAAGTGACGTCCGGGATGACGAGGTCTATGCCCAGCATGTCCTCCTCCGGGAACGATATGCCGCAGTCCACCACGATCATGTCGTCGTCGTACTCAAAGACGGTGACGTTCTTCCCTATCTCCTGCAGGCCCCCCAATGGGATGACCCTTAACTTCTTCTTGCCTTTTGACATCTTTGCCCTATCGCCGGCCGTAGCCGTCTCCTTTCGAGTGTTTTCATTATTATAGCCAATCGGCCCCAAGCGCGCCAATGGGGCCGCTCGCGCGGTGAGGCCCTAAGCCCGGTGAGCCTGCGTATATGGGGACCCTCAGGTCTGGCCCGCGGATGAGACGGATCCCGGGGCGGTATCGCCCTTGGGCTGGCCCGGGCCGCCGGCGGTCGGGGCCGCCGCGTACACGCCCAGCGTCTGCCCGGCGATCATGTCCCAACCGTAGTTGGCGTGCGCTTTTATAAGGGCGTTGGCCTTGAGCTCGTCGCACAGCTCAGGCCTGTGGAGGAGCCTCAGGATGCACTCGGCCAGGGAGTCCGCGTTCCCTGACCTGCACTTCAAACCGTCCACGCCGTCCTCAATGATCTCGTTCAGGCCGCCCGTGTCCGAGACGATCACCGGCACCTCGGCTATGATGGCCTCCAGGGCCACGATGCCGAAAGGCTCGTACAGGCTGGGGAAGGTCGCTATGTCCGAGCATTTGTACAGGCTGGAGAGGTTCTCGTCGCTGAGGTACCCCGTGAAGCATACCTTGTGGCCGACTCCCAGCTCCTTCGCCCTGGCCTCGAGCGACTCCAGCATGGAGCCGCGGCCTGCGATGACGAACTTGGCGCCATAGTACCGCTGCATGACCTTCGGGATTGCGTCGATCAGCACGTGGGCGCCCTTCTCGTTGACCAGCCTGCCGACGAACAGGACCAGCTTCTCCTCATCGGCGGCGTAGTTCCTGCGGAAGGCGGGACTCCTCCCGTAGCCCGAGAACTTCACGAGGTCTATCCCGTTGCGTATGACCCTTACCTTGTCGCGGCCCACCCCGAAGAACTCGGTGACCTCGGCCATCATGTAGTCGCTGTTCACGATGATGTATGACGACTCCGCTATGAGCCACCCCTCGACTCTGCTGATATAGCGCTGCAGCTCATTGTGGGTCCCGCGGTTGCGCCCGTGCTCGGTCGAGTGTATCGTCGATATGACCGGGATGCCGAAGATGCCCTTGAGGACCTTGGCCGAGAAGGCCACGAGCCAGTCGTGCGCGTGGATGGCGTCGAAGGCGCCCCCGCGGCCTATGAGGCCCACCGCGTACTCCAGGAAGGCGAAGTTCATGTGCATGACCCAGTTGATGAAGTCCTTGGACTCGATCTCATACGTGTTGATCCTGTGGACGGTCACGTTCATGGAGGACTCGACGCTTATCGGCCCGACCTCGGCGCCTTGGCCGGACTCGCCAATGGTCACGACGTGGATGTCATGGCCGATCGACCCCAGCTCATGCGAAAGTTCATGGACCACCCTCGATATGCCGCCGACTATCCTCGGGGGATACTCCCACGAGAGCATCAGTATCCTCACTAGGAACCTCCGGGTCTCGCCGCGTGAATTCATGGCGAAACCTCATGTTACCATTTATAGGCAGATAAATCAATTATAGGCTAAAGGTCGGCGACAGGCATGGATCACAGCCACGAGATGGCCGCGGCGATCGCCGGGACGGCAATGGGAATGGGGGCCGGCAAGATCGCCGCGGCGTCCCGGACCCTGTCCGATTCGCTTTCGGACGGCTCGCCCGGGCGCGATGGGGCGGGGTTGCCGCGGACGGCGTATGGGGGCCTCGGCGCGGCCGACAGGCACGCCGCCGCCGTCGCCTACGCCGTGGCCAGGATGCCGGCCACGTTCGCGGCCGCGCGCCTGGCCTTGGCCGAGACGCTGAGGGCCTTGGGCAGGCTGCCCGAGCCGCGCCCCGCCGGCGTGGCCCGGATCCTTTCCGGCGGGTTCGCCGCCTTGGACGCGGGGGCGGGCACGGGAGCCTCGGCATGGGCCTGCGAGGCGGCGGTCGGCGACGTGCTGGGGCCGATCGGCGGGGGGCCTCGGCCGAGCTATGTCTGCCTGGAGCGATCGGCGCATATGGCGGCCGTGGGGTCCGCCATCCTGGGCGGGGGCACCCCGGCGCTCCGCGCCGCGGAATGGGTCGGCGCCGACTTCGCGGCGGGGCCCCTGGGCCATCGCGGGGACCTGGTGGTCGCGTCATACGTGCTCAATGAGGTGCCCAGGCGACTCAGGGCAAGGGCGGCCTTGAGCCTGTGGGAGGCCGCCTCGGGGGCCTTGGTCCTCGTGGAGCCCGGGACGCCGGCCGGGTATGGGGTCCTCATGGAGGCCAGGGCCGCCTTGCTGGGGGTCGGCGCCAGGATGGCCGCGCCTTGCCCGAATGGGGGGGCGTGCCCGATCGACGCCGCCGCGGGAGGGTGGTGCCGATTCACCCGCCGCGTGGCGAGGGGCAGGCTGCACCTGCTGGCGAAGGCCGGCGAGGCCCCATACGAGGATGAGAGGTTCGCGTTCGTCTCCTTCTATAGGGACGGCGGGACGGCGGGTTGGGACGCCGGGCGCGCCGCGCCGGGCGGGACGACGGTGGCGGCGCGGGTCATCCGGCACCCGAAGGTGGGGAAAGGCTGCGTATGGCTGAAGGTATGCGCCGCCGACGGCATCGGTGAGGCCTGCGTGCGCAGGAGGGACGGGGAGGCCTACGCGGCCGCCAAAAAATGCGGGTCAGGCGACCTCATCGCGTTGCCGGCTCAATCGATCTCGAAGTGGAGCCGCCCGTCATTGCCGTCTATGTAGGGCTGGCGCTCAGCCAGGTGGGCATGCTCCGGCAGGCGGGCCAACGCGTTGCGAACGACGCAAACCATTACCGGATGGTCGTTTCTGTCGCTTTCGCCGTTCATGACCG
>WRCU01000236.1 GCA_009783805.1 Oscillospiraceae bacterium | reverse complement strand
TCCGATTTCGACCCGAAGGGCAAGAGCGACGGGGAAGTGATGATGTTCTGCCAAAGCTTCATGACGGAGCTGTACAGGCACATAGGGCAGTTCCTGGACATACCGGCCGGGGACACCGGGGTCGGGGCCAGGGAGATAGGCTACATGTACGGCCAGTACAAGAGGATCTGCAACGAGTTCACGGGGGCGTTCACGAGCAAGGGCATATCGTACGGCGGCAGCCTGGTGCGCACTGAGGCCACGGGTTACGGGCTCTGCTACTTCACCCAGGAGATGCTCAAGGGGGCCGGGCGGGGGTTCCGCGGCTCCGACGTGGTCATCTCCGGCTCCGGCAACGTGGCGGTGTTCGCCTGCCAGAAGGCCGCCGAGCTGGGCGCCAAGGTCGTGGCCATGAGCGACTCTGACGGCTTCGTCCATGACCCGGGCGGGATAAGGCTGGACGTCGTCCGCCAGATAAAGGAGAAGGAGCGCGGCAGGATCTCACTGTACGCCGATAGGGTCAGGGGCTCGACCTACAAGGCGGGCAGCGGCGGCATATGGTCGGTCCCATGCTCCATAGCGTTGCCGTGCGGCACCCAGAATGAGATAGGCCTGCCGGAGGCGCGGGAGTTGGTGAGGGGGGGCGCCGTGGCGCTCGCGGAGGGCGCGAACATGCCCACCAAGCCCGAGGCCATAGAGTACCTGATGGGTGAGGGCGTGCTTTTCGGGCCCGGGAAGGCCGCCAATGCCGGCGGCGTCACCACATCGGGCCTGGAGATGAGCCAAAACAGCCAAAGGGTGAGCTGGACCTTCGATGAGGTGGACAGGAGGCTTTCCGAGATCATGGTCTCGATACACGCCTCCATAAAGTCCGCCGCCGAGGACTACGGCAAGCCGGGCAACCTCGCGGCCGGGGCGAACATAGCGGGGTTCCTCAAGGTCGCGGAGGCGATGAAGGCGCAAGGGGTGGCATACTGACGGACTGGGGGCGAGGGCGCGATGGCCAGGCTACTATATCAGGGGCACGGCAGCTTCAGGGTCACATCGGATTCGGGCAAGGTGGCCTACATAGACCCATACGCGGGGGAAGGGTATGACAAGCCCGCGGACCTGGTGCTCATATCGCACCAGCACGGCGACCATAACCAGTTGGGGCTGATCACCCGGAACGCCGGCTGCACGGTGATATCGAACGCGGAGGCGCTCGCCGGCGGGAAGCACAACAGTTTCGAGGCCGCGGGGATGTCGGTCGAGGCCGTTGAGGCGTCCAACAAGAACCACAGGCCCGACGAGTGCGTGGGGTTCATCCTGCGGCTGGACGGCGTCGCGGCCTACTTCTCATGCGACACCTCCAAGACCGGCCAAATGGCGGGTTTCAAGGCCCTGGGGCTGGACTACGCGTTCCTTTGCGGCGACGGCCATTATAATATGGGGCTCGATGAGGCGGCCGAATGCGCGGAGCTGATCGGCGCCAAGAATAACGTGCCCGTGCACCTTAAGCCCGGCGGCCTGTTCGACAGGGCCATAGCCGAGTCGTTCACGGGCCCGAACAGGCTCATAATCGAGGCGGGCGAAGAGGTAAAGCTATCCTGAGACGGGCGGCTCGGGCGGGACGCCCGGACGCGCCTGGGTGCATATGCCGATGGAGGACCGAGGATCCGGCGACGGAATGGGCCGCGGGGAAGACGAGGGCTTGGGAATAGGCGAGGCCGATTCCAAGTGGATGCTCTCCTTTTGGGAGGTGTTCACCGAATGCGTGGTCTCGACGGACTCCGAGTTCCGCATCCTGGAAGTCCGCATGCGCCAGGGCAGCACCCTCACCTTGCCCGACCTCGTCGGCAAGCCCCTCACCTACATAGCGACGGAAAGCGACGCGGGATACGCCGCCTCGGAGCTGGCCCGGTTCAAGGCCGAGCCCATGAGCTACATCAGGTTCCAATTCCTCTCCAAGACCGGCAGGTACTACCGGTGGACGCTCATGCCCGTGCACATAGGCGGCTCCTTCGCCGGCTGCAGGGGCATAGCCGTCGACGTCACGGAGCAGGCCCTCAAGGAGATCACCCTCAACTGGCAGCGGGCGGTAATCGAAGGCGGCAGCGACTACGTCTCCATCGCCGGCATGGACGGGACGATCGTCTACACCAACCCGGGCGCCTATGCGATGACCGGGCATGACCCTTCCGTGGGCCCTCTGCTCCCGGCGATGGTCTTCGCCGAAGGCTATAGGGAAACCGCATACGCCGCCGGGCTGGAGGACGTCGCGAAGGGCGGGTACTGGAAGGCCCAAGGGGAGATCGTCCGGGCCGACGGCAGCCTCCTGCCCATAGAGCACACGATGTTCAGCATACGCGACGAGCATGACGAGGCCATCATGGTCGTGACCGTGATCAGGGACATCTCCGTGTTCCTGGAGCACGAGAGGGGCATGGCCGTCGCCCTGGAGTCCGCCAACATGGCGAACAGGGCCAAGAGCGAGTTCCTCGCGAACATGAGCCATGAGATCAGGACGCCCATGAACGCCATCATAGGCACGACCAACATAGGGATGGCGGCCTCGGGCGTGGAGCAGAAGGACTACAGCTTCGCCAAGATCAGCGACGCATCGAAGCACCTGCTGGCCATAATCAACGACATACTGGACATGTCCAAGATCGAGTCCGGCAAGTTCGAGCTCTCCGAGGTCGAGTTCAATTTCGAAAGGCTGTTCCAGCAGGTCTCCAACATCGTATGCTTCCGGGCCGAGGAGAAGCGGCAGAGCATCACCATATACATCGACAGGAACATACCGGCCCAGCTCATAGGGGACGACCAGCGGCTGGCCCAGGTGGTGACGAACTTGGTGGGCAACGCGATCAAGTTCACGCCGGACGGCGGCCTCATACGCATCCACACGTACCTCATGGGCGAGGAGGACGGGGTCTGCAACATACGCGTGGCGATAGCGGACACGGGCATAGGCATCAGCCCGGACCAGCAGGCGTTCCTGTTTCAGGCCTTCACGCAGGCTGAGTCCCAGACCTCCAGGAAGTTCGGGGGGACGGGGCTGGGGCTCCCCATATCGAAGAGCATCATCGAGCTCATGGGCGGCAGGATATGGATAGAGTCGGAGATCGGCAAGGGTTCCGTCTTCACGTTCACCGTGAGGCTGAGGAGCGCTGTCGGCAAATCGCCCAATTCCCAGATAATGGATTCCATGAGGAGCCTCCGCGTCCTGGCCGTGGATGACGACGCGCGCGTCCTCAGCGACTTCCGCGGGATCGCCGAGGGCCTCGGCGTAAGGTGCGAGACGGCCGCTCGGGGCATGGACGCCTTGAGGAAGGTGGAGCAGGAGGGCGAGTACGACATATACTTCATCGACTGGGACCTGCCCGACATGGGCGGGGTCGAGCTGTCCCGCCTGCTGTCCTGCGGGTTCCCGGTAAGGGACGCGTCCGTCGTATACATGGTGACCTTCATAGAGTTCAGCCTTATCTCCGGCGACCAAGGCGAGGCCCGCAAAGGCAGCTACCTGCAGAAGCCCCTCCTGCCCTCGGCCATCATCAGGAAGTTCGAGGAGTACCTGGGCGTCCCGGACGGCTCGGGGGACGCCTGCGATGAGGGGATAGAGGGGATATTCGCGGGATGCAGGATCCTCCTGGCC
>WRCU01000235.1 GCA_009783805.1 Oscillospiraceae bacterium | reverse complement strand
TGTCATGCAGCACGGGCCACATAGGGCAAAGGCCGGAGTTCGACGGCGTCTACTCCCCGTACGTGATCCTGGACTTCGGCAAGGTCATCACGGCCTTCCTGGAGATAGAGGCCGAGGGCGTCGACGGGGCCATACTGGACATAGGCTACTCCGAACGCCTGATAGGCGGGCACTTCAACATCTCCATCGAGAACCCGTTCGCCGACAGGCTCATAATGGGGGACGGCGCGCTCACGTACAGGCCCTTCACATGGAAGGCCTTCCGCTACGTGAGGCTGCAGCTGCGCGAATCCTACGGGATTACGAAGATACGTAATGTCAAGGCCATCATCTCGACCTATCCATATGAGGTGCGCGGGTCCTTCGAATCGTCGGACCCGAAGCTGAACAGGCTCTACGAGATATGCAGGCGCACGGTCAGGCTCTGCTCGAACGAGGGGATTATGGACACGCCCTGGAGGGAGCAGGGGCAGTTCACCGGGGACGCCTCCATGGTCACGCTGGGGGTGGTCTACTCGTGCTTCGGCGACACGGGCCTCATCGGCAAGTACCTCCGCCAATGCGCGGAGACCCAGCAGATAACGGGGTTCTTCCCCGCCATAACGAACATGAACGACGGCGGCAACGACACGCTCCACGACTACAACCTCCACTATATCAACGCGCTGTACGAACACTACGTGTACACGGGGGACAGGGGTTGGGTGGACGCCTACTACCCGCACGTCTGCAAGGCCGTCTCCGCGTTCATGCGGTTCCGCGACGGCCACGGCATGTTCGACCGCCTGCCCGCCCTGTTCCTCGACTGGATCAACCTGGACCGCATGGGCTCGTCTTCCACGTTCAACGCCCTCATGTACGCCACCTTGGGGAACGTGCTGGAAATGGCGCGGCTCAAGGCGGACCGCCATATGGCTGGCCTATGCGGCGAGGCGCGCGAAAGGATCAAGGGTAGCTTCGACGGTCGGTTCCTCGACCGCGGGCTGGGCCTCTACAGGGACGGCAACCACGGCGACGGGCTTACGGACGGCCTTTCGGAGCACGCCAACTGCGCGGCGATCCTGTTCGGCCTCGCGGACGCCGGGACGGCCGAAAGGATAGTCGATAAGCTGTACGTGAGAAAGGACGTCACCTACGTGGAGGCGCAGCCGTTCTTCACCTCGATAGTGCTCAAGGCCTTGGCCGTGTCAGGCAGGATGGACCTCGCCGTCGGCGTGCTCAGGGACCGCTGGGTGAGGCGCATGGTGGACAAGGGGGCTTCGTCGGTATACGAAGAGTGGACGGCGAACGGTTCATGGAGGCAGGGCGACAGATTCTGCAAGGTCATGAGGACCGAATCCCACGCCTGGTCGGCTTTTCCCGCCGAGTTCCTTATAAAGCACGTGGCGGGGCTGAGGATCGTGGAGCCGGGCGGGGGCAAGGTCTCCGCCTCGCCCATCGACCCCGGCTTTGACTTCACGGCGGTCTATCCGCTGGCCTGCGGGGAGGTCGGGGTGACCTGCGAGAAAGGATCGTTCAGGCTCGAGGCGCGGGGCGGCGTTGAGATCGTCTGATGGGTGCGCTCGCCGCGGTTAGCTTATCCGCGGTTACGAAAATACGTAGACGCGAAAGGGGCATATGGTCACGCCAAGGGAACGGATGATGAGGACGCTGCGCAGGGAGGGGCCCGACCGCGTGCCCGACCTGGAGTTCGGCGCATGGGAGCAGACCATCGCGCGGTGGCACGATGAGGGCCTCCCAAAGGAGTATAACGGGGTTTGGGACGTAATGCCCAAATACTTCGGGACCGAGGATTGGGACTCGTTCGGCATACACTGCGACTGCGGCCTGCTGCCTGGGTTCAAGCATGAGATCGTGGAGGAGAGGGGCGACCACATCATCAAGCGCGACGGCGACGGCGCGTTGGTGGAGATGATCAGGCCGGAGCTGGGCGCCTCCATCCCGAGGTACATCAGGCACGCCGTGGAGACCAGGGAGGACTGGGAGCGGCTCAAGAGGGAGAGGCTGGACCCGGACTCGCCGGGGAGGGTCCCCGAGGACCTGGGCGAGGTCCGCCGGAAGGCGGCGCTCAGCGACCGGCCCGTGACGGTGGGGGCGGGCTCCCTGTACGGGTTCATACGCAACTGGATGGGCTTCGAGAACCTTTCGTACGCCGTACACGACGACCCGGAATGGGTCGAGGAGATGATGGAGCACATGGCGGAGCTGGCCATGGCCAACCTCAGGAAGCTGGCGGCCGCGGGCATAAAGGCCGACATATGCTCCTGGTGGGAGGACATGTGCTACAACACCGGCCCGCTGCTCTCACCGGACCATTTCAGGCGATGGATGGTCCCGCGCTACAGGCGGGTGACGGACTTCCTCCGCGATGAGATGGGGTGCGAATTCAACATGCTGGACTGCGACGGCCACATCCACCACCTGGCCGGGCCCTGGATGGAGGCCGGCATCAACGTCACGTTCCCATTGGAGGTGGCGGCGAACTCGGACGGGTACAGGCTCAGGCGCGAGCACCCGGAAATTCTGATACGCGGGCACTACGACAAGCGGGCGATCATCGAGGGCAGGGACGCCATAGACAGGGAGTTCGAGCGCATCGGGCCCCTGTTCGGGCAAGGCGGATTCATCCCGCACGTCGACCATCTGGTATCGCCGGACACCTCCCTGGAAAATTACGTCTACTACAGGGAGCAGAAGATGAGGTTCATCGGGAAGGCCTAAGGGAGGGCGGGATGGCAGGGGACGCGGATCACGCATCGGTCACGGGGAGGGAGGCGTTCGCCCAGTACGCGGCGCTCGATAGGACCTTCGGACTTTTCGCGGGCAGGCTGGATGACATGGAACGTGCGATGGGGACAAGGCCCGATGGCGCCGTATGCTTCATCGGCTGCGGTTCGAGCTACTGCCTCGCGAAGTCGGCCGCCCTCGCGCTGGGCCGGCGCGCACGCCGGAGGTCCATGGCTTTCGCGGCGGGCGACGCGCTGGTCAATTACGATTCCTACGCGGGCATATTGAGGGACGCGACACTCGTCACCCTGTCGCGGTCGGGCAGCACCAGCGAGGTCGTCGACCTGGTGACGCGCGCGAAGGCGGACTACGGCGCGCCGCACGTGGCGGTCTGCGCCAATACGGGATCGCGGCTGTCCGCGTTGGCCGACCTGTGCATGGAGATGCCCTGGGCCTTCGACGAGGCCGTATGCCAGACGCGGTGCGTCACTAACCTGTACCTGGCCGCCATGATGGCCGTGGCCGCCCTGACGGGCGACGGGGCCATGGTCGAGTCGTTGGGCGGCGCGGTGGCGGACGGCGAGCGTTACATGGCCGAATGGGCCCCGAGGCTCAAGGCCGTCGCCGAGGGCGTATGGGACACGGCGCTGGTCCTCGCCGACGGCGCCATGGGCGGGATAGCCGAGGAAGGCGCGCTGGCGTTCGTTGAGATATGCCGGCTGCATTCGAATTTCCATAACCTGCTGGACGTGCGGCATGGGCCGATGGTCAAGGTGGGGGGCGGGACCCTGGCGATAGCGGCGCTGAGCGACGGCGACATGGGGCTGCAGGCCGCGCTGCTGAGGGACCTGAAGGCTAAGGGCGCGACGGTCGTGGCCTTCTGCGCCTGGGACGCGGACGCCCCGCA
>WRCU01000234.1 GCA_009783805.1 Oscillospiraceae bacterium | reverse complement strand
GCCGAGTACGCCGAACGCGCGATGCTCGACCTGTATGGGGCCGACGTGGGGTCCAAGCGATCCGAAAGCCTGGCGTCAGGCATGGCCGAGGACGCGGCGGTGATCCTGGCCATGGATCGCGGCCACCTGCGGCGGTTGGAGGCGATGGGCCGCGGTGGGGTCAGCATGCTCCTAGGCGCCTCCATGGCAGGCGGGGAAGGGGGCGAAGGCCGGGGCTTGGACGGGGAGGTGAGGGACCCATATGGGGGCGACTTAAGTGAGTACTACGAATGCGCCTTGCGGATCCACAAATTCGCGTTATTTTTCCTGCTGTCCCTTGAAAATGCGATCGAAGGTGGCTTGGAATAATAATATAAACGTCATCAATTAACTGGGGGTGAGGCCAGCATGATCATTATCGGGGCGGACCACGGCGGGTTCGCGTTGAAGGAAGGCATATGCGGCTATCTGAAGGGCAAGGGGACGGGGTATGAGGACGTCGGCGCCCATACGCCGGACGACGTGGATTACCAGGACATCGCCTACGAGGTTTGCAAGGGGATCCTGGAAGGACGGGCCGAAAAGGGCATCCTGCTCTGCGGGACCGGGATGGGCATGTCCATGATGGCTAACGGCGTAAGGGGCATAAGGGCCGCGCTGTGCGCGTCGTCATTCACGGCTAGGCTGAGCCGCACCCACAACGACTCGAACGTGCTCGTGATGGGGGGCCGGACCTTGGCCCTCGAGTTCGCGGTGGATATATTGGAGGCGTGGCTGGGGGCCGAGTTCCTGGGCGGCAAGTACGCCAGGAGGGCCGAGGCCGCGGCGAGGCTGGTGGAGGGGTTGAACGGGGGGAAGCCATGAGGCCGTCATGGGACGAGTACTTCATGGGCATAGTCGGGCTGGTAAGGATGAGGTCGACTTGCCTGAGGCGCAACATAGGGGCCCTGATCGTGAAGGACAACAGGATCCTCAGCACGGGCTACAACGGCGCGCCGTCCGGGTGCAGGCACTGCGACGAGGTCGGTTGCGTCCGCATGGAGGGCGAGATTCCATCGGGCGAGAGGGTGGAGCTGTGCAGGGGCCTGCACGCGGAGCAGAACGCCATAGTGCAGGCCGCGTACTCGGGGACGAGCGTCAACGGGGCCACCATATACGTCACGAACCAGCCGTGCTCGCTGTGCGCGAAGCTGATCATAAACGCGGGGATCGTCAAGGTCGTCTACCAAGGCGAGTTTCCGGACGGCTTGGCCCTCAGGCTCATGGGGGAGGCGGGCGTCGAGGTGGTCGAGTGGGGGGGCGGGCCGCACTGACCGCCGCGTCTGTGGCCATGACCGCCGCGCCTATGGTTCTACCGCTTCAACGACCCTGACCGCCGCGCATTCCGGCAATGCCGGTCGCCCGCCTAGGGGCGGCAGTTCCCGCAGGGCCTGTACCCCGACTCGACGGCCATGCCCCTGCTGCCGAAGTAAATGCGGTTGGATTCGGCCGGCAGGTTCGGGCAGGTCTCCAGGTGGAACACCTTGGAATTAATGTTGCCCACGTAGACGGTCCCGACCGCTAGCTCACGGCCGGGTATGGGCTCCCCGCCCTTCTCGGCGGTGACGGTCACCGCGCCTCCGTCGACCCTGAAGACGACGGAGCCATGCATGTCGGTCCTGTAGACGGCCACGCCGGCGTCGTACAGCCTGCTCATGACGTTCTCGCTGGGATGGCCGTAGTCGTTCCCGTCCCCCACCGATATGACGGCGTACTCGGGCATTATCTCCCGCAGGAACGGGTAGGTCGTCGACGTGTTGCTGCCGTGGTGCCCCACCTTCATCAGGTCGGCCGATATGGGTACGCCGAGCTCCAGCACGCCCGCCTCGGCGGGCCTCTCCGCGTCGCCCGTCAAAATCATCCTGAAGCCGCCGAACTCGACAAGGATGATGATGGAGTCGTCGTTCCCGCCGTCGCCGCCCGCGCCGGGACCCAATACCGTGACGGCCGCCTCGCCCAGCGTGTACGCGTCCCCCGGCTCGGGCCTGGTCAACGCCAGCCCCTTTCGGCCCGCGTGCCTGGCGAAGTCGCCGAACGCCTTGGAATCGTACCCATCCACGGGCGAGAGTATGGCCCCGACGGCGAAGGCGTTGATCACCCCGGTGAGCCCGCCTACATGGTCCTCATGCGCGTGCGTGCATACAATGTAGTCGAGGTAGGCCACGCCCGCCTTCCTCAGATAGGAGACCACGAGGCTGCCTTTCGGCTGAGGCCCGCCGTCGACCAGCATGGCGTGGCCGCCGCTGAGGATGAGGGCGCAGTCACCCTGGCCGACGTCGATGAAGTGCGCCTCGAAGCCGGTTTCGGGGTTCGCGGCCGTCGCCGTGGCTGGGGTCTCCTCCCCCATCCCGGAGCAGCCGGGCAGGCCGAGACATAATAAAAGCGAAAGCGCGACGAGCGTGAGCCTGGCGAGGGGGTTGCGTAAGGAGGCGCCCTTCCGGCCGCGTCCCGCCCGATATGCGCCCATGGCCCCCAGGCCCCCGCCGTCAGCCCGGGAGCACCTCGGCCCAAGTCTCATAGACCGCCCTCACGTTCTCCGGCCTGTTCCCCGCGCTGAACTCGCATTGGGCGAAGCAGCCGCCGTCCTTCCATAGATGCTCATGGACCGACCTGACGGCCTTCCTCACGTCCTCGACGCTGGCGAACGACAAGAGCTCCTGCCTGTCCACCTCGCCGTTGAAGCAGATCCTGCCCGCGAAGGGCTTCAGGTTCTCTACGCCCATGCAGAAGATTTGCGAGTTTATCGAGTCCAGGCCCAGCTCCACCAAGTCGGGGTATATGCTCAGTATATGGCCGTCCGAATGCATGGTGGCCTTCTTGCCGGCCCTGTGGGCTATGTCTATGTAGTCCTTGTACATCGGCTTGAAGATTTTGCGCCACAGCTCGGGATTGATGAGCAGCGCGTTCTGCGAGCCCCAATCGTCCATGAACGACAATGCGTCCACCTCGGTCTTGGCCCAGGCCTCCAGGACGTCGCAGTAGAAGGTGTGCATCCTCGACATGAAGGACCGCAGCCCAGACGGCATGAAGGCCAGGTCGACGAAGAGCTGCTCGGACGTCCTCATGAACTGCAGCTGCTCGAAGGGCCTAGGGCAGGCGCCGGCGCCGACGAATCTGTCCGTCTGCCTGCACTGGGCGTTGGCCGAGTCTACGTCCACCTCCAGCCACTCATATGGGAAGTTGACCGCCGAGGTGTCGTCCCAGTTCTCGTCTTCCAAGGCCACGATGGGTTCCTTGACCTCCCCGTGCACGCCTTCGTGGTTGTTGACGAACCTGCAGCCCCAAGGGTCGACGTATGTCCCGACCGCGTACGGGTTCCCTTCCGTCTTCGGCTGCCTCTTGTTGGCCCCGACCCCCGTCGTGTCCGAGGGGAACTCCTCCTGCAGCCTCCTCAGCTCATCCCCGTACCTGCTCCAGGCCCATGGGAGCGCCCACATCTCACGCGGGGCCCGCCCGTCCCTGTTCCTGAACTCCATCGTCCTGTAGACGAGCTCCCTGGAAGTCATCCCCATCGCCCCCCCCGACCTTGCGCGGCTTAGCCCCGTATGGGTAGGATAGCACATATGGGGTTGTAGGGGGTGCGCGTCATGGAGGTCGGCGTATTCATCGGGGTCAGCCTGGGC
>WRCU01000233.1 GCA_009783805.1 Oscillospiraceae bacterium | reverse complement strand
CTGCCCCGCGGCGCTTATCGCGACGTCCGCGCCGAGCATCAGGCTTCGCATCCCGGAGGCCGACAGCGACTTGAACAGCTCCGTCATCCCGTCGGCCGCGGCCTCCGCGGCTCCCGAATCCCCGTACCCGGGCCCTAGCACCGCCGTTTTCCTTGCCCTAGGATACTCCCGCGCGAGCATCGACAGCAGCCAAGGGGTCATGCCTAGGACGTCCGAGCCGCCCATCGTGACCATGATGGTGAACCCTAGGCCGCCGAACGCGTCCTTCCTCGGGACCGCGGGCCTGGGCGGAGCCGGGTCGCGGAACTCCGGGCGCACTATCGCGTATTCGGCCCCCCCGAGCAGGGTCGACCCCTCAGCCAGGTCGTACGGCAGCCTGTCGCCGCATATGGAGGGGTTCACCACCATGCCGCGGGGATACCTGACGCGCATGTAGTCGTCTATGTAGGCGCATCGGGTGAAGGCCCTGGAGATTGCCTCATAGTGCGCTTCTTCGGCCATGTACGAGTCGACCACCGCGTAGGCGCGGGGCGCGGCTCGCGATGCGGGCGCGGCGGACGCGTCGCCCATGGGCGGCTTATGGGAGCCGGTCAGCCCTTCCATAAACTCGCCTAAGGCGCCATGGTCGAGCCAATTTAGGATCGTGGCCTCCCTGCCGCCCAAGTCGACGGCGCCGTCGGCGTTTATAGCCAGAAGGGCCCCGTGGCCTTGGCGCAGGCACTCGTCGTATATGGCGCAGCACCGCGACAAGTGGCCGTACCCTTGCCTGGGCCCGGCCTCGGTAAATATCGCTATAAGGGACCCGCTACCGGCCATGGTTGCCAAGGCGTTGCATTTCCCTTTCAATCTCATATACTGGGTTTGGCACTAAAAAAGACAGGATGGCGACTAACCCGACCATTATACCAAGAGCGCGGAAGGCCATGGATGAAAAGGGGGATGGGTATGCTTAGGAAAGCCATAATGACGAAGGCCCTGTATCTGGCGATAACCCTGACGATGCTGCTGGCGTTGGCGGTGCCGGCTCTCTCGAATGCCCTACCATCGGTATTCATGAATGTAACCGTAAATAAGCAATTGGTTGGTAGTGAGGAAAATGCGAAACTATTTTATTTCCATTTATTAATTAATGATAATTCTGGAGGTTATTCATTCATTATATTTGATGTTGATTATAACTATATAGGCGTAACTACATATATAGAATCTGCCAGCATATTGGCGGTCTCTGTTGATGTATCGATCACATTAAAATTTATTCCTACAGAAGATATAAATAATTTGAAGGTTTTTGAGATACCGGATGAAACGTCAAACTATACAATGACACAGTATAATAATAATCAAGCAGATATATATATGGTCAATACATATAATGACCCGGGTAACGGCAATGAGGTAAACCCGACCCCGACCCCGACCCCGACCCCGACGCCGGAGCCGACGCCTCCGCCGAACGAGAGGCCCACGCCGTCGCCGACGCTTCCGCCGAACGAGAGGCACACGCCGTCGCCGACGCCCCCGCCGAACGAGAGGCCTACGCCCACCCCCACGCCCACCCCCAAACCCAGCCCGACGCCGTACGTGCCGGGCGGCAACGACAAGGGCAATCCGCCCAATACCAAGGTGCCCGGAGGCAACCTGATACAGGAGGACGACGAGACCTATTTGGAAGTGGACGAGGACGGGGTCCCATACATCGTCTGGACATGGGACGATGAGGACGGTTGGACGCCGAGGGACTACGAGCCCGACGAGGTGGAGGAGATAGGGGAGCTGCCGCCCACGGGGGATCCCAGCGCGTTGCCTGGGCTGTTCGCCATGCTGGGCGTCTCCGCCGCCGGCTTGGGGGTCTCCTTCAGGGGGTACCGGTTCGGCCGCAAGGAAAGGTAAGCCAGACGGTCATGATATGCAATTAAAAGGCAACCGCGACCACGCGGTTGCCTTTTTCGCGCCGCCCTAGCCGCGCCGCCCCAGCCGCGCCGCCCCGCCGCGCCGCCCCAGCCGCGCCGCCTCAACCGCCGGCGTCGGGCGTTCCGGGGTCGCCCAAATAGCGCTCCATGACCTGCAGCAGCGCGTCGTAGTCGATCGGCTTGCCTACGTGCGCGTCCATGCCCGCGTTCAGGCAGTTCTCCACGTCCTCCTTGAAGACGTTGGCCGTCATCGCGATGATCGGGACGTCTTTCGAGCCCTTCGAGTCGAGCGCCCGTATGGCCCGCGTAGCCTCGAAGCCGTCCATCACGGGCATCTGGACGTCCATGAAAACCATGTCGTAGCCGGACTCGGACTCGCGGTACATGCGCACGGCCTCCTTCCCGTCGGAGGCGCAGTCTATCGAGACCATGGTGGACTCCAGCAGGGAGAGGACGATCTCGCGGTTTATGTCGAGGTCCTCGGCCAGGAGGATGCGGCGTCCGGGGAACTCGTAGTGCCCGTGGTCCCCTTCGTCAGGCTGGGACCCGTCGGCCGGCGAGTCGCCTGCGCCCGCCGCCTTCGCTCCCACGCCTTCGGCGTCCCCGGCGGCCTCGGCCGCCACCGTGAACGTGAACGCCGTGCCCTTGCCGGGGGCGGAGGTGAGGGTTATGGAGCCGCCCATCAGCTCCACGATGCGCTTGGTGAGGTACAGCCCCAGGCCCGTCCCGCCGTATTTGCTGGCAGTGCTCCTTTCGGCCTGCACGAACGGCGTGAACAGCCTCGCCTGCTGCTCCTTGCCGATTCCGATGCCATCGTCGGCCACCTCGAACCATAGCAGGCACTCCTTGCCGTCCATGGAGAGCAGCCTGGCCGTGAGGGCGACGCTCCCGCCGTCGGGCGTGAACTTCACGGCGTTTGAAAGGAGGTTCGTGAGGATCTGGGCCAGCCTCTGGTCGTCGCACCTTACCCTGGCCGGGATGTGCTCGTCCAGGTCCAAGGTGAGCCTTAGGCCCTTCTCGTTCACCTTGAAGTTCACGATGCCCGTGACGCTGTCCATGAGCCCCGCGAAGTCGAAGTCGACCGGGTGCATGTCCAGCTTGCCGGCCTCTATCTTCGACATGTCGAGGATGTTGTTGATGACCCCGAGCAGGTGGCTGGAGGCGTCCTCGATCTTGTCGAGGGCGTAGTCCTTGCGCCCCGCATCGCCCGACCGCTTGGCTATCGTGGTCATGCCTATGATGGCGTTCATGGGCGTGCGCATCTCATGCGACATCATGGCGAGGAACGAGGATTTGGACCTGCTCTCCTCCTCCGAGCGTATCTTGTCGGCGGACAGCCTCAGGAGGATGAAGCTGAGTATGAGCGAGAGCACCAGCCCCAGCGCCGCCAGCAGCGCTATGTTCAGGTAGAGGTCGGCCAGGTAGCTGCCGAGGGGCATGACGACGCCCACGTACCAGTCGTTGTACAGCTGCTTGAAGAACACGATGGCGCTGGATCCGTCGGAGTCCTGGATCCTCTCGTTGGCCACGCTGCGGTTATGCTGCAGCATGTCCGCCACCCCGTAGTAGCCCGGCCCCATCTCGCGCAGCCTGAGGCCTTGGTACCTCTCGTTGGGGTGCGCGATCACCTGCAGGTACTGGCTCACTATCATGCCGTACCCGCCCTCGACGAACTGCAGTGACTCCGCGTAGCCCATGAGCCATGATATGTCCACGTCCAGGGCGAGGACG
>WRCU01000232.1 GCA_009783805.1 Oscillospiraceae bacterium | reverse complement strand
GCTTGGCCGCAGGGGCCGGCTTCGCCGCTGGGGCCGGCTTCGCCGCTGGGGCCGGCTTCGCCGCCGGGGCCGCTTTGGCCGCAGGGGCTGGCTTCGCCGCAGGGGCCGGCTTGGCCGCAGGGGCCGGCTTCGCCGCCGGGGCCGCCTTGGCCGCAGGGGCCGGCTTCGCCGCCGGGGCCGCCTTGGCTTGGGCCTGCAGCTTCTGGCCCGCCTTCGCGCTGCCTATGTGCAGCGTGTTGTAAGCCTCATCGGATGAGGCGAAGAAATGGCCCGAACCATTCCAGTCATTGCACAGGTATATGGGGTTCTTGATTTTATACTGCCTTTCCTTCTTCGCTATATGGTCCTCCATCCGCTTGGTGAGGTACTTGACCACCTCCGGTTCGCCCTGCGCCACGTTCGTCAGCTCCAGGGGGTCCTTGACGAGGTTGTACAGCTCGACTTTGGGCTTATAGTGGAAGTCAGGCTCCAACGCCACGATGAGCTTCCATTCCGGCGTCCTCCAACCGTGCTTCCTCATCCACGTGCATTCGGTGATGTAGACCTCCGGCTCGGACCTGAAGTCGCCGCCCTCCCACAGCGGCGCCAGCGAGCGCCCGTCGAACTTGAGCCCGGTCTTTATGCCCAGGATGTCCAGCATCGTCGGCATGACGTCTTTCTGCTGCACGATCTCGTCCATGACGTACCCTTCGGGTATGCGCCCCGGGAACTTGAAGACCAGCGGTATGCGCAGCGTGGGCTCATACAGCCCATGGTGGTCGAAGAAGCAGTCGTGCTCCGCCAAGGTCTCGCCGTGGTCGGAGGTCAGGACTATGAACGTGTCGTCCTCGAGCCCATACTCCTTCAGCGTGGTGAATATGGCCTGTATGCAGCTGTCCATGTACGCGATGGCCCCGTCGTATTGGGCCTCCACGAACCTCGCGTCCGTGCAGCCCTCAGGGACCCACTCGCTGTGGAAGTCGCAGAACGGCTTGAACGAGTACATGCCTTCCAACGACTTGTTGGCCGGGTCGAACTCGTCGCCGTCGTAGAACATCCTGGAGAACGGGTGCGGCGGAAGGTACGGCGCGTGCGGGTCCATATGCCTGAGGAAGAGGAAGAACGGCTTGTCCTCCTTGCACAGCCTCTTTATCTCCGGTATGGCGACGTCGTTCAGGTTCTCGGCCTTGTGCGAGCGTCCGTCGGCCTTGTCCGGGCCCCATCCGCTGAACTGCAGGTAGTTCGTGAACCCATGGGTGAAGGCCCCGTCCCCGAAACCCACGCAGGTGGCGTTGTAGCCGTTCGCCACGAGGACCTCCTGCAGGGTGATCCCCTTGGGCAGCTCAGGCACGTTCCTCAGCGTGACGGTGTTCGTGCCGAAGCAGTCCCTGCCCGTCAGGATCGAGGAATAGCCGGGTGGCGTCGGTATGCTCGGGCTCAGGCAGTTGAGGAACGTAACCCCGTCGTCGGCCATCCTGTCGATGTGCGGCGTGGTCTGCCTGTGGTACCCGTTAAGGCTCATGCGCGTGGCCCTGCATGAGTCGATCCCGAAAAACACTATGTTCGGATGCTTCTTGGCCATTGCGGTCTCCTTATGGTTTATTTTCGCCTATCACACGGCCTACGTTACCTGCCGCCCAGCGACTTCAGGCATGCGTTCATGTATCCGTAGCTGGACGCTGCCACTATGTTCGCGTCCGACATGGAAAGCTCGGGCCCGATCACCTCCAGGCAGACGGGCCCGTCGTACCCACCTTTCATGAGCTCGCCGAAGTAGCCCATCAAATTTATGCCCCCCACCCCGCATATCTGCTCGAACGGGGTGCCGGGCGATGGGCCGCGGCCCACGCAGTCCCTTATGTGCACGTGCCTCATGGCCTTGACGACGGAGGCCAGGGCCTTCTCCGGCTCCTCGCCCGCCCTGTATATGTGGCTGGGGTCCATGTCTATGCCGAAGAACCCGCTTTTCACGGCCTCGATCGCCCTCAGCGTCGTGGGCGTGCTGTAGACGGCGTTCCCGACGTGCGCCTTGACGCAAAGCGTGACCTTGTACTCCTCAGCCATCTTGGCGAGCCTGGACAGGTTTTCGAGGCAAGCCGCGAGCGACTCCTCGTCGTCGGCCTTGCCGCCGGGGCCTATGTTGAGTACCGGTATCCCGATGGCGTTCGCCGCCTCGAAGGCCAGCCTCAGCCGATCGGCGTCGTTCGTGGCGACCTCCGCCGACAGTATGGGCATGGAGTGCCTCTCGACTATCTCCTTGATCTCATTGACCTGGTCCTTCCAGCCGTCCAGGCACAGATGCTCGCACATCCCCTTGAGCGCCGATATCTCGAAGCCGTCGTACCCGATCTTCCTCAGCTCGGCCACCGCCTCGTCGAGCGTATAGCCTTTGTAAAGGACCGTGTTGACCCCCAGTTTCACCATAGTCCGGCGCGGCCCGCCTAGGCCTGCGCCCCACCCCCCTCGCCTTTGGTCGGCGGTATGGTCCCCGACCGAATTTCATAGATTATAACTCAATGGGAAGTAAAGTTTACGTTGACGGAAAATTTTTTGATGCCTGCCGAAAGGTCACGATATCGCCTCAATCAGCCTGGCGTGGGCCTCCCCGATAGGCATGCTCCTGTCGAATATGCTGGATGAGCCGGCGACGAAGGTGTCCGCCCCTTCCGAGCGCATCAGGCGCGCGTTCTCGAAGGAGACGTTGCCGTCCACTTCCAGCCTGATCCCGGATCCCTTGCCGTCTATCATGCGCCGGGCCTCCGCGATCTTCGGCAGGGTGGCCGGGATGACCCTTTGCCCCGCGAACCCGGGGTTCACCGTCATGATGAGCACCAGCCTCAGGTCGTCGAGGAGGTGCCTCAGGCCATCGACCGCGGTGGATGGGTTGATCGCCACCCCAGGGTCGGCCCCGTAGCCGGCGATGATCTGAAGGGCCCTGTGCGCATGGGCCGTCGACTCCAGGTGTATGACGACGATGTCCCCCTTGCGCGGCTTGAAAAGCGCGACCTTGTCCTCCGGCCCATCGACCATCATGTGTATGTCCATGGGGATGTCGGTCAGCTTCCTGAGGGCCCCGACGAAGTCCGACCCCAACGCGAGGTTGGGCACGAACCGGCCGTCCATCACGTCTATGTGCAGGTAGTCGACCCCCAGCGCCTCCAGCGCCCGAACTTCCTTCCTAAGGTCAGCGTAGTCGCAGCACATCATCGACGGCGAGACCATCGCCTTCGGCAGGCTACCGCCCATACGCGTCACCCCGCATCCCTTCCCGCGTCACGGGTTCACGACCACGCGCATCCCGACGTGCCCCTCCGCGGCGCGGAACGCCTCGCCTATCTCATCGAGCGGGAACGCGTGGCTGACGTACCTCCTCATGTCGATGGCGCCGGATGCGATCAGGCCCACGGCCTTCGCGTGGTGGTGGGGCATCTGCCCGTGCGCCCCATGCACGAACAGCTCCTTGTAGTGGATGACGTTGGTGTCCAGCGTCACCATGGAGCTCCCCTTGGGCAGGCCGCCGAAAAGGTTTACCCTGGCCCTGTTCTTCGCCATGTATATCGCGTCCACCTGCGCCTCCGGCGAAGGGTTGGAAGTTATCACGACGTCCGCGCCCAGCCCGTCGGTCTCCTCGAGCACCCTTCGCACGCCGTCCTCCTCGGAGGAGCATATGT
>WRCU01000231.1 GCA_009783805.1 Oscillospiraceae bacterium | reverse complement strand
GGGAGCCGAAGGTGGGCGACGACGGGTCCGCGCTGGAGCTTATCCGCAACACGCTCGCCATGCGGCGCGGCGCGGGGAAGGATTACCTGGTGTTCGGGAGGATGGAGCGGCCTGCTGCCGTCATGGGGATCGATCGCGTCAGGTGGTCCCATTCGGGCAAGGACAACGACTACGCGTCGGTCTTCCACTCGGCCTGGAGCTCACGGGGCGGCGGGCGGGCGGTGGCGCTGGCGAACTGGACGAGGGAGGCACGGCGCGTGACGGTCTCCGACGTAAGGCTGGGCCTAGGGCGTGAGGTGAGGCTGGTCACGAGCGGGCCGCGGATAACCGAGTCGTCGGCGGTCATAGGGCCGGAGGGCATGGACATTGAGGTCCCGGCACTAGGCTGCGCGATGGTCATACGGTGACCGACGAAACGATCCCGCCCGTCATTGCGAGGAGCCCCAATAGTCCGTCATTGCGAGGAGCGATAGCGGTAATGGATTGCTTCGTCATTTCATTCCTCGCAATGACGGTATATGGATCGCCACGCTAACGCTCGCGACGAAGCAATCTGCCGTGCCGTATGCGGATAACAGGGGTCGAACCTGCATGGATCTCTCCGCAAGATCCTAAGTCTTGTGCGTCTGCCAATTCCGCCATATCCGCAGGTCTATACCGGCATGGGCCGGACGCGCCGCCTGATTGGCCGGGCGCGCATGGCCGCCTACGATTATAGCCATTGGCGGCCGGCGCCGTCAATGCGGCGGGTATCCCGCCATCTCCGTCAGCCTGCGGAATAGGCGGTCCCTCTTCCCCATGCGCGGGGCCGCCCCCGCCCCGACATGGCCGACCGCGCACCCCGCGTACCGCTCTGCCAGGAGCCTCGCCTCCTCGGCGCGTGACCCATGGAACTCGACCTCGATCTCATGGTCGACCGCGCCCAGGTAGTAGCTGACGTCGAAGGCCACCTCCAAGCCCGGCGCACGCCGGGCCCCCGGATCCCCGTCGTCCTCGGGCGCGGCCATAACGAATGCGATCCTGTCGGTCACCAGCTGGCCGCGGAGGGAGACCCGCCCCACATGCGGCAGGAGGGCTTCGAAGGGCGAACCCTTCACGTCGAAGGATAGCGGCATTTCCGTGATCGGCACCGAAAGCTCCGCCCGCCGCTCGGGATCAGGCGCGGCGGAAAGCCTCTCCCGGGAATGCGCGGCGGAAAGCCTTTCCGGGGACGGCGCGCCGGTCCGTTTCCCCAGGCCTTGCACCCCGCCCGTGGGCACTGGGGCATCGTGAGGCGTCTTCAACTCCAGTTTCAGGGTCGGGCCGCGCCGCCTCACCCTCAGGGTAACGTCGCCCTCATGCAGCGTATGGCGGTCGTCGTCGTAATAATAGTTGAGGTTCAACGTGCGGGACTGGGCGAAGCGGCCGTCCTCCTCCATCTCCCGCATGAACCGGTAAAAGTCCGCCTCGCCTACCATGATTTTATATTCCGTCTCCGTGCCCGCCTTGACGGGGCCTTCACCGATGCGTCCCAACCTAATGACCCTCCCGCGTGGCGTACGGTACGCCCCATATTACCACGGCGGTTTGGGCCGCGTGGGCGATGGGCCTTTTGGGCCTTGCCGCGGACGCGACCTTCGTTTATAATTGGTAATGATTGGGGGAGTGCGTGGTGAGGCGGCGGACCGTTAAGGCGATAGCCCTGGTGACCGTCATAATCTTCCTGCTCACGTCGTTCGGGGTCGCCGGATGCTCGCTGGTGGCCGTCCTGTTCGGGGCCTAGGCCCACGGCGCAAGCCCACCCCGATGTAACGTAGAACAGATGCGGCCCCATCCGGGCCCATCCGCGAAGTTGGTGTCGCCGATGAGGGAAATCTTAAACGACATACTGGACTTCCTCTACGTCTACGTAGGCTTCACGGGTCCCTGGGATATAGTCAGCGCGCTCATAGACGTCGCGATAATCACCTACATCATCTACAAGATCGTCGAGCTCGCGAAGGAGACGCGGGCATGGCAGCTGCTCAAGGGCGTGATGATCATCATCATAATAGCTTGGCTCAGCGGCTTCCTCGGCCTGAAGACGACGGCGTTCCTCATGAACAGCACGTTCCAGTACATCACCTTCGCGATCATAGTGCTGTTCCAGCCGGAGCTGCGCAGGGCGCTGGAGCAGATAGGCAGGAGCAAGTTCAAGAGCATCCTCAACATCGTCGACGAGCGGGACGACAAGCCGATGGCCGTCATCGAGGAGGTCGCCAGGGCCGTTGAGGAGCTGTCCAAGTCGTATACGGGGGCCCTTATAATCATCGAGCGCGAGATAAGGCTCGGGGACCTGGTGACGGAGGGCATACCGATCAACGCCGACGTCGTCTCCGCGTTGATAGTAAATATATTCACGCCCAACACGCCGCTCCACGACGGCGCCCTCGTGATACGCGACGGCAGGATCATAGCGGGAGCGTGCTTCCTGCCCCTGACGGAGAAGAAGGACATCAGCAAGGAGCTGGGCACGCGGCACCGCGCGGCGCTGGGGCTGTCCGAGGTTTCGGACGCCCTCTCGATCGTCGTCTCCGAGGAGACGGGCTACATATCCATGGCGACCAACGGCGAGATAGTCCGGAACATGACGGTCGACTCGCTTAAGCGGGCCCTGGCCAAGGCGCTGGCCGTCGGGGACGCGCCCGCCAAGAAGCACTTCAAGTGGAAGGGGAGGGTGAAGTGACCACGCTGAGGAAGGCCATATCCAAGGTGATCAGCAACTCCGTGGTCGTCAAGGTCCTATGCTTCATCTGCGCCGCGCTCCTGTGGTTCCTCGTCAACCCGGTCGGCAGCAAGGTAATCACCGTGCCCCTCAACATCGTCAACAGGAACCTGCTCGATTCCAAGGACATAGCGATCAGGAACAACTTCAACGACAAGATAATGGTGGAGGTCAGGGGGAGGCAGGACAAGATAGACGAGATCACGGCCGACGACATCGTGGCGTACCTAGACTTCGCCAGGATCTCGTCCGTCGGCGACCGCTCGCTGCCGATAGACACGCCGGTGATCATCAAGGACGGCGTCTCCATCAAGTCATACTCGCCCATGTCCGTTGAACTCATACTGCAGCAGATGACCAGGAAGAGCCTCATAGCCACGATCGAGTACGTGAACGTCCCCGATGGCTACGTCGTCCTGGACAGCTCGGACAAGTATAGGAACATAGAGGTCTTCGACGCGGAGTCAATCGTCGGCATCATCGACAGGGTCGTCTGCGAGGTCGACCTGACGGGCTTCTACAAGGACCAGCTTTTGCTCGCCCAAGACTGCGTAGCCTACAACGCGAACGGCGAGTCGCTCAACTCCGCCCTTACGCGGAGCCTGAGGGTCAACGTGGACTTGAAGCTGGCCAAGGTGGTGCCGTTGACCGTCATGGAGATGGGCACCCTGGGCGACGGGATCGTGGGCGAGGTCGGGGAGCCCCTGACCAACGGCGTGCGGGTGACCGGGACCTCTGGGGACTCATGGGAGAAGCTCGCCTTCATGGAGACGCTGTATGTCTGGGTGGACCTCGGCGACATCAAGGAGACGGGCACCATAGACGGCAGGATAGAGATCGACGAGAGCCTGAGGCTGTACGACAGCGTCGGGACGGTGAGGGTGGCCGTGACCGCGCAGACGTACGTGGT
>WRCU01000230.1 GCA_009783805.1 Oscillospiraceae bacterium | reverse complement strand
GACGCAGCCTACGATGGAGGGCGGCGCAGTCAGCTATGATGACACGATTGACCTGCCGCCCGAGCTCTACTCGATCACCGGCAGGACGGGGGCGGGGTTCACGCTGACCATCGACGAGAGCGCCCTTTCGTATGAGGGCGCGGAAGGCGAGGCCATGTATTATTCCATCCTGGTGACCTACCGGACGGACGTGACAGCTAACCAGCCGTCATGGAGGAATGACGCGTCGTTCAACCAAGGCGGGGCCGTTTATGCCATCGTGACCCGCCCGGCCTCGACGTACGGCAACGTCGACCCTCTCATGAATAAATACGTCGAGGACCTCGACCCGGACGACAGGCTTATCCGGTGGGCGGTGTACCTGAGCCCGGTCGGCAGCACGCTGCGGGAGGTCTCCATAAACGACGCGTTCTACGTGGAGGCGGCCGCCTCGATGACGCTGCTGGTGGACGGGGCCCACCCCCTCAAGGTGACCTTGGGCACGAAGCCTCTTACGGAAGGCGCGGAGACCTTCGGGTACACGGTCACGGACGACGGGACGGACGGCTTCACGGTCACGCTGACCGACGACGTGGTGATAAAAGGCGAACGCTTGATCCTGAACTATTACACGCGATATGATATGGGCCCGGCCAACGCGTACGGGCAGTATAACGACGGCCAACCAATCACGTACGGCAACTATGCGGGCGCTTCGGCCAAGAAGGATGGGGCCAACGACGCCGAGCCGATCGAACCCGCGTACGGCAGCGTCGACCTGAACCCCAGGCAATACATGAACGCCGCAAAGAGCGGGTCATACGCGAACGGCAGGTTCAGCTGGATCGTCACGTTCAACTATAACAAGGCGGACATCACCGGGGAGGTCACCATCACCGACCGTTGGGGGACCGTCAGCGACCGACAGCAGGAGATGGACCTGGGCAGCCTCACGGTGACCAACGCGGACGTCGTGGCCGGCCCCTTCCTCCGGGACGACGGCAAGGGATTCTCCCTGACCCTAGGCAACATAGGCAGCCAAGTCGTGACGGTCAAGTACGTCACGTACCGTGTGGGCACGCCCGTGACGGAATACAGCAACCACGTGAGGATAGGGGACGGGCCGGAGATAAAGGCGTCGGTCATCAACCTCAACGCGGCCCTGCTTAATAAAGGCGCGGCCTTGGGCGCGGGCAACTCCATCCTATGGACCGTGGTCGTCAACCAAGCCGCATATGACCTGGCGGGCGCCGAAGTCGTGGACGTGCTGGGGAAGGGCCAGACCTACGACGAGTCCAGCCTGGTCATATCGCGGTGCAATGCGAACGGCCTTCCGTCAGGGCTTCCCCTGACGCCGGGCCCGGAAGGCGACTACACGGTCGACGCGTCGCATAACCCCGTGGACGACGCGACGACGGTCATCATAAGCTTCAACGAAAGCTATGCGTTCAACACCCCGCATCGCCTCACGTACAGGTCAACGGTGGACGATGACACGATAGAGCGCAACGAAGGCGGGATCTACCAGGTCGACAACAAGGTCTCGCTGTCGGGCGGCAGGATCGTGACGCAGGCGAGCACGGTCAGGAAGGAGAACCATTGGACGATCATATCCGGGAACGGCAGCGGCGCGAAGGAGCCGGTCTACGTCGAGAAGCTGGACGCCGGGACGGGCGTGGGGCTGATGGGCGCGGAATTCAGGCTGACGGACGCCTCCGGCGACCATGAGTTCATGGCCGGCATCGTCACCGACGGCGACGGCCTGGCCTTCGTGGCCAACCTGTCAGCCGGGACCTACCGGCTGTACGAGGTGAGCCCACCCCCCGGCTACCTGGCGTGCGACCCGGGCTACAAGGACTTCGTCGTCGAGTCGAAGGACGCCTTGGGCCTGACGATTACGTTCCGCAACGAAAAGGAGCCCCCAGCGGTGGAAAGTGGGACGCCCGAGCCCAGCGACCCAGGCGGCGGGAACGGCCCGAGTGGGGGCACCCCCGAACCCAGCGACCCAGGCGGTGGCGGCGGCACCCCCGAACCCAGCGACCCAGGCGGTGACGGCGGCACGGGTGACGGAGGCGGCGACGGCGGCGACGGCGACGGCGGGCCGACCAATGCGATCCACGAAGGCGGCGATTCGGGCGGGTTCATCAATATAGGCGGCGACGGCCCGCCCGCCGCCTGGCCCGGCGGGACGGACCCCGACGTGCCGCCCGTGCCCAGCCTGCTGGGCCACACGGTGGTGCCCGGGGATGAGGACGGCACGTACTATGAGCTGGACGAGGACGGGGTACCCTACGCCGTATGGCGGTGGGACGACGGGCCGGGCATGTGGGTCCTGGATGAGCTGCCCTTGCCGGGGGCGTTGCCGCATACCGGCGACGTCGACCCGATGACGGTGTACTGGCTGGCCGTCGCCGGGATGGGCCTGATAGGGATCGCATTCTTCCTCAGCAGGCATGCCATGGCAAGGCACAAGACCAGTAAGCTACGGACCGTTCCCGATGAGCCCAAACCCGACGGCGAAGGCGAAGGCTGAGGCCGCCAGGCAATAGACGGCGAATATTTTGAACCTACCCTTCACTATCAGCCGCCTCAGCAGGCCGATTGCGATCAGGCCGCAAAAGGATGCCGCGATGAACCCTATCAGGCCTTCCAATGGCCCGAATCCCAACGAACCTTCCTTGGCGGCCTGGATGCCCTCCAGTAAGCCGGCACCCAATATGGCCGGTATGGACAGCAAGAACGCGTACCGGACGGCGAACTCCCTGCCAAGCCCGAAGGCGCGGCCGCCGAAGATAGTGGCGCCGCTGCGCGAGAGCCCTGGCAGCAAGGCCGCCGCTTGCAGAAGGCCGACGGCCCATGACGCCTTGTAAGGCGCGTCCGCCTCGGTGCGGCCGCCCTTGCCGAAACGGTCGACGAGCGCCATCATGGCGGCGGTGACCAATAGCATCGCCGCCACGACGAATATGCTGCCCATCATGGCATCGAGCCTGGCGGCCTTCACCAGGAGCCCCGCCAAGACCGCCGGGACGGTGCCGAATATCACCATCAGCAATAGCTGCCTGTCCGGCGAGCCGAAGTCCGGCCTACCCCTGGGCAAGTCGCGCAGGACGCCGAAGAAGGCGCGCACGATCACCCATACGTCCTTGCGGAAGGCTACGGTCACGGACGTCAGGGTGGCCAGGTGCAGAAGGACCGTGAACCCCAGGCTCTGCCCACCCCCATCGCCCACCAGCGCGTCGTAGATCACCAGGTGGCCCGAGCTCGATATGGGGAGGAACTCCGTGAACCCTTGGATCATGCCGGCCGTCAGCGCCTGAAACCAACCCATGTTATAACCCTCCGTTATTAGCTGTCATTATGAGCCATTGGCGCGCTAATCCATAGTACCTTATCCCGTCATCGCGAGGAGCGTTAGCGACGCGGCGATCCATATCCCGTCATCGCGAGGAGCGCCAGCGACGCGGCGATCCATATCCCGTCATCGCGAGGAGCGCCAGCGACGCGGCGATCCATACAGGCGGGATTGCTTAGTCGCCTACAGGCTCCTCGCAATGACGAGCATAGAGCGTTCCTCGCAATGACAGGTAAATAAGGATCCTTCGCTGACGCTCAGGATGAATCAA
This sequence comes from Oscillospiraceae bacterium, assembly GCA_009783805.1. Lineage (GTDB taxonomy): Bacteria > Bacillota > Clostridia > WRCU01 > WRCU01 > WRCU01. The sequence continues at coordinate 68 of WRCU01000230.1, read as the reverse complement.
AAGGTGTCATCGCGAGGAGCGCCAGCGACGCGGCGATCCATATCACGTCATCGCGAGGAGCGCCAGCG
>WRCU01000229.1 GCA_009783805.1 Oscillospiraceae bacterium | reverse complement strand
TCGACGCGGTCGTGAACTTCGTGGCTTTCACGCCGCGGGACATAGAGAGGGACATAGAACTTTTCGCCGGCAGGACGGGGCAATACGTGTTCATCAGCAGCGCCTCCGTATACCAAAAGCCGCTCGCGCATTACAAGGTCACGGAGTCCACGCCCTTGCGCAACCCGTATTGGCGGTACAGCAGGGACAAGATAGCCTGCGAGGACCGCCTGACGCGGGAATACAGGGATTCGGGGTTCCCCATGACGATAGTCAGGCCCAGCCTGACATACGGGCCGGGCGCCATCCCGATGGCCATGCAGACGTGGGCGAGGCCGTGGACGTACGCCGACAGGATCCTGCGCGGGAGGCAGGTCATCGTGCCGGGCGACGGCACCTCGCTATGGACCATAACGCACAACTCGGACTTCGCCAAGGGCTTCGTCGGGCTGCTGGCGAACGCCCAGGCGGTGGGCCACGCCTTCCACATAACGTCGGACGAGGTCATCACCTGGGACCAGGCGACGGAGGCGCTGGGCAGGGCCCTGGGCCATGAGCCGAGGATACTGCACATAGCGTCGGACATGATAGCGTCGCACATGCCGGACGAGGAGGGCAGCCTCCTGGGGGACAAGGTCTTCAGCACGGTCTTCGACAACGCGAAGGTGAAGTCGTTCGTGCCCGGCTTCGTGGCCACCAAGCGGTTCGAGCAGGGGATCGCGGAGTCCGTGGCGTACCTGATGGGCGACCCGGGCCTGCGCGGCATAGATGAGGGTTGGAACGCGGCCGTCGACGGGCTCATCGAGAGGTACTCGCGGGCCTATCCATAGGGCGGGATCGCTGCGCCGCCGGCGTTCCCCGCAATGGCGGACATAGGGCGGGATGGGGGCGAACGGCTGACGGTAAAAGGAAGGGGCCCCGCGTGATCCGCGAAGGCCCCTAGCCGGGAACGCTGGCCCGTGACGGCGCCCGCCCCGTATCCGGCGGGCGTCCCTAGGCCGTCAGTCGATGTCGATCCTTCGTGGGGACCTCGACTTTTCCTCCTTGGGGACGACGACGCTCAGGACCCCGTCGGCCAGCCTCGCCTTGATGTCGGCCAGGCTCGCGTTGGCAAGGCGGACGCGGCGGCTGACGGAGGCGGAGCGGCGCTCGCGGTGTATGTAGTTCTTGCCGTCCTTGCCCGACTCCTCCGTCCGGTTCAGGGAGATGGTGAGGTTGTCGTCCTCGACGCCCAGCTCTATCTCCTCCTTGCCTACGCCCGGCATCTCCGCCTCGATGAGGTATTCCCCGCCCTTGTCCACGATGTCGAGCTTGAATGAGTCGCGCGAGAGGTTGCGGCCCGGCATGAGGCCGTCGTTGAAGAAGTCGTCGATCATGTTGTAGAAGTCCTCAAACCCCGCGCCCGTTCGTGCCAAGCCGCCGCCGTTCCTGCGATTGAGCGGTACCAATCCTGCCATGCCTTTCAACCCCTTTACTGTTTATTTTATCAGCACTCTACGTCGGTGAGTGCTAATATGATTTCATTATAAATGATGGTCAGACAAAGTCAATAACCATTAGTGATAATTCATAAAATGTTCAAAATTATGTGAGCCCGCCCACGCCTTGGGTTTTTAAGCCCCGCTTTATCACCGGGCTTAAGGAAAGAAAATGCGACAAAGCAAAAGCGGCTCCGCATCATAAATACGGCGCCGCATGAGTTCCGATGGATTTGGTCGCCTTAGGCCCTGCCGCCGCACGCAGCCGAGCGGAAGGCCGGCCGCCCTGAGTGGCCTTAGGCCTTGCCGTTAGCCATGCAGACGCGGATCCAGCCTTTGACGACTTCCTTTATCTTGGCGAGGACGGGCTTGACGACCTGGAGCGTGTAGGGGTTCTCGGCCAGCCCGGCCAGCTCCTCGCGCATGGAGTTCATGTACGTGCAGTGTATGATGGTGCCCACGTTGACCTTGTTTATCCCGTTCCGTATGGCCCTCTCGACGTCCTCCCTGGGTATGCCCGTGCCCCCGTGCAGGACCAGCGGCGTGTCGACCGCGTCGTTGACCTCCTTCAGGCGGCGGAAGTCGATCTCGGGCTTGCCCGCGTAGAAGCCGTGGGCCGTACCTATGCCTATGGCCAGGCTGTCCGTGCCCGTCTCCCTCACGAACCTGACGGCCTCCTCGGTCACGACCAGGAAGTCGCCGTCCTTGTAGTCGCCCTCTATGCCCCTGCCCTTGATCCTGCCCAGCTCCGACTCCACGTGCACGCCCTTGGGACGGGCGTAGGCTATGACCTCCTTGACCATCCCGATGTTCTTTTCCAGCTCATGGGCCGAGGCGTCTATCATGACGGAAGGGTAGGCGTTGTCGATCGCCGTCTTGCATAGGCTTACCGACGAGGAGTGGTCGAGGTGGTGGATGGCCGGAACCGAGGCCTTCCCCATCGCGGCCGCGCCTATGGCCCCGCACATCTCCGGGCCGATGGCCTCGACGACCAGCGGGTTCGAGGACAGTATGACCGGCGAGCGCTCCTCCTCCGCGGCCTCCATGATGGCGAGGAAGTCCCATATGTCCGAGTAGTTGAAGGCGGGCACGGCATAGCCCCCGTCGTCGGCCTTCCTTAGCATCTCCCTTAAGTTCGCCTTCATGAAAGGGCCCCCCATTTATTAGGATTGTCGCCGCGCCGCCTAGGCGGGTTTGGGTGAGGGAACGAAGAACCCCGTGACGTCGCCGTCACGGGGATTCCTCAGTTGCGGGGGAAGGATTCGAACCAACGACCTTAGGATTATGAGCCCCACGAGCTACCAGCTGCTCTACCCCGCGATATGTGGTATTACATTCAATAGGATAGCACGCCGTAAAACGCCTGTCAACTTACGTGCGAAAATATTTTTCGGGCCTGCGGCGGGCCCGCCTGAAGGGCCGTGAGGCCATAAATGGGGAAGGCATATGGGGGGGCGAATGGGGCCATCGGAAGAGCTGGACGGCCTGATCAGCCGCCACGGCGCGCTGGCGCCGTGCCGCGAGGCCATATGGTCGGCTTTTGGGTTGATCTCGGGCTGCTACGCCTCGGGCGGGAAGCTGCTCGTATGCGGGAATGGGGGAAGCGCGGCCGACGGCGAGCATATAGTGGGCGAGCTCATGAAGGGGTTCAAGCTGGGGCGCGGGGTCGCCGGCGGGGTCGCGGGCAGGCTGGCCGAGCTCTACGGGGATGAGGGCCGCAGGATCGCGGGGACGCTGCAGGGGGCGCTCCCGGCGATCTCGCTGGTGGGGCAGGTGGCGCTCAATACCGCCTTCGCGAACGACGTCTCGCCGGAAATGGCCTTCGCCCAGGCGGTCTACGGCCTAGGGCGCGAGGGCGACGTAATACTAGCGATCAGCACCTCCGGGAACGCGCGGAACGTCCTTTGCGCGCTTAGGACGGCGAGGGCCGTGGGGATGCGGACCGTCGGGCTGACCGGCGCCGCCGGCGGGGGGATGGCGGGGCTTTGCGACGCGGCCATCAAGGCGCCCGAAACGGAGACCTATAAGGTGCAGGAGCTGCACCTCCCTATATACCACGCGCTATGCGCCATGCTGGAGCTCGAGTTCTTCGGCGGATGACGCCATAATTTTTGCGCGCGCGGCTTCGATCGGCCTGCGATCGACTCTGGCGGTCGGGAAGCCGTCAGCTTGTAAGCCATAATAAAGGGGGGTGGCGCGGCCTGGCCATCGACGGTTACTACATAGG
>WRCU01000228.1 GCA_009783805.1 Oscillospiraceae bacterium | reverse complement strand
CCTTAAGGCTCCTCGCAATGACGAATGGGATTGCTTCGTCGCCGCATTGCTTTTATCTTATTATCTCGGCCCTTGTCGGGAGCCTCAGCAGATCGGACTCCTTGATGCGCAGGTGCAGGGCCTGACGCCATAGGTGCGGCACGAAGACGTTCAGCGTATCGCCGTCCATGAACAGGTCGTTGTATGAGCATTGGTTGTTGAAGAAAGGCGAGGCTTCCGCGTCGTGCCTTACGGCGTTGCAATAGACGAATACCGGCTCGCCCCACGTCTCGCCGCAGTCCTTTGAGATAGCGGCCCAGACCTCCGAGCGGTCGCCCATCGCGGGGTTCTCCGCGCCCTTGTCCCAGCGCAGCCCGGTGTAGTCCTTGTCATGGAAGCGGTTGTGGTGGAAGCAGACGAGCGTCTTGCCGTCGGACAGGTGGCATATCATGGGCGGTGCGTCGGGGTGCACGAGAGAGGTCGGCTTCGCGTCGGTCCAAGTCCTGCCGTCGTCCGAGCTCCAGCGCGCCCATAGGTGCCCCTCCGGCGTGCGGCAGATGAAGAGTATCCTGTCGCCGACCTGTATGGGCCTGCCTTCGTCCATCCTGTTGTAAGGCTTCAGGTTCCATCCGTTCTTGCGCCTGTCCGGCAGCGCCTCCCAAGTCTTCCCTTGGTCCTCCGAGCGGAGTATGTACAGGTACGTGGACGTCGCGGGCTTGTCCCAATGGTAGCCGTCGTGCGACCCGATGAGCCACGTGCCCTTGTCCGTCTCGCACATGCGCATTACCGACATGCCGGTGAACCCGGGGTCGTTTATCGGGTCGATCAGGACGGGGCCGGCCCATGTGTAGCCGTCGTCGTCGGAATACAGGTACCCTATGGGGGCGTTCTCAGCCAGCCCGAAGTCCCTCGTGTAATGCCCCCAAACCGGCTGCGTCCCGAAGCTGTAGATCCGCTTCGATCCCCTCGGTATGAGCGGGATGAATCCGTGCTGGTTGTAGTCGATGTTGAACGCGACGTACGGGTCGGACCAGGTCTCGCCCTTGTCGGACGAGCGCAGGGCCGTCATCGTGTTGCTCTTCCTGTCGTTCGCGCCATAGTGGCCGCCCGCGGGGAACATCGTCAGGTAGTCCCCGCCGGGGGTGACGGTCGCCCTGACCTCGTACATCTCCCTAGCCGCCCGATACACTACGCGTCCCGACATGGCCTCGTGGCAGACTAGCCCCACGCCCTCGTCGACGCGGTATCCCTTAGGCAGGGACGCCTGAGCGGTGGGGAACCTTTCGCAAGCTATGTCCACGGCCTCCGCGATGGGGAGGGGTGGATACTTCGCCTTATTCGCTGCGCCCATTTTTTATTGGCCCCTTTCATGTTCCGGTTATGAGACTGGTTTACTAATAGTTTATCAGCCTTTTTAGTCCGTCGAGGTAATGGCAGTAGTCATTGAACGAAACGTCGGGGGGGACGGTATGGTCCACGTGCGGTATGTAGCGCCCCGCCTCATAGGCCGGCCTGACGCGGTCCAGCTCCATTTCAATAGCGCGCCGGCCCTGGGCGAGCATGCGCTTGTCCACGCCCCCGCGCATCGCGAATCCGTACCCGAACTCCCTCCGAACGCGGTTGACGTCCATCCCGGACTGCGCCTCGAATGGGTGCATCAGATTTACTCCGGCCTCGGCCCACAATGGGATCAAGGCGTCGATGCGCCCGTCGGAATCGACGTCCACGACCGGTATGCCGCATGAGCGGGCAACCCCGCATACGTCCGCGTAATGCTCGGACAAAAATGAGCGGAACATGGCGGGGCCGATGAGCGGGCCGTTCTTGTAGCACATGTCCTCCCAGATGAACAGCCTGTCGATACGCGCCGCCGATGTGGCCTCGCGGATGAGGCGCTTGATCCGGTTCGCCTGGAAGGACAGCATGTCCCTGATGAGGCCCTCGTCATCGTGCATCATGTAGTAGCAGCCGTCCCCCATCGCCTCCCTCAGGAAGCTGAAGAACCCGCATAGGTGGCCGCCGCCGATCGTGGTCGGGGCGGCCCCTTTGGCCGCGGCCTTCCGCGCGCCCTCGCGCCACCCGTCCCCGAACCGCCCCGGCGCGTCGGGCGCCAACCTTTTATTTAGCCGCTCCCAATCGTCCCTGCAGGCCACGGGATACCTGATGAACTGCTGGAGGTTCCGATTGCCCTTCATCACGATCTTCTCGACGCCGTATACGTCCACGATCCGCTGCTTGTCGCCCATATCCTCCAATACCCGCGTCTCGAACGGGGGGATATAGCCGTAGTCTAGCGGGATGCCGGCGCGGGTGTCCGATTCCGAGAAGTCGTAGCCGAAGTCGTGCCCTTCGGCCATGCCCTCACGCCTCCAGCGCTCCAGGGTTTCGCCCCAGAGGCCGTCCGCCCAAAGGACGCCGCGGTCGGTAGGCCTCCCCAGGACGCAATCGACGAACCTCCGCGCGCCGGTCATGGCGTCCTTCCGCCTTCGTGGATCGCCGCGCCGCCCGCGGCGGCCCGCGACGCAAAGCCTTCCATCATTCCAGCCTTCCCGATTCCAAATTTTTAAGGCTGATGCCGAGGCTCTCGAACGGGTCCCTGTAGCAATCGTCCTGCTCGACTATGTACCACTCGATCCCGATCTCCGCGCATGCCTTGAGTATATCGGGCCAATCCAGGTTGCCCTCGCCTATCTCGGCCATGACCCTCTTGCCTTCGCCGTTAATGACCATGTCCATTAGGTGAACGACGTCCATGCGGCCCTTGAGCTTCCTGATCCAGGCGGCCGGCGAGGCTCCGCCGGCCTGGACCCAATACGTGTCCAGCTCCGCGTTGAAGGCCTTCGGGTCGCTCTCCGCGAATATCACGTCCAAGCCCGTAAGCCCGCCGAAGCGCCTGAACTCGAAGTCGTGGTTGTGGTACACGAATGAGAGCCCGGCCTCCGCCAGCTTCACGGCCGTCCCCGACATCCTCTTCGCGAACTCGGCGTAGCCCGCCTGGCCGCCCTTTTGGAACTCGCCTGGCATGGCGCCCAGCCCTACGTACCTGCACCCCCACAGCCTATGGTTCTCTATCACCGATGGCAGCCTCTCGGTCAGGTCCCCGTACCCTATGTGGGTGGCGCATATCCTGAGCCCATTGCCGTCGGCGATCTTCTTCAATTCCATGGGGTCGATCGGGCCCATGCCCGATACCTGCACGGCCTTATAGCCTAAATCCCTGACCTTTGCGAACGTCTCCGCCACGCCCTTCGGCGTTTTGGTGAACTCCCTCACGGTATATAGCTGCGCCGCTATCTTCCTTTTATCCATTTTCATGTCCCCCTTTTTTTGGATTGCCTTCTACCGCGAATCAGCCGTCTTGCTCGGGCAAGGCCCTACGCCCGCCCGCCTTCCGCCTGAACAGGTACAGCGCGTCGATCGAGGCCAGGGCGCCGACGACGCTGGCGATCACGATGACGAACTCGTACCTATCCAAAAATCTTTCCGAAACGTGCTCCAGGGCTATGTTGATGGAGTTGAAGGCCGCGTGCGCGATGGCGCAGACCCACAAAGAGCCCGACCAATAAGCCGCGAACCCGAGTATCACGCCCAAGACCGACGCGTACATGAACTGGAGCATGTTCATGTGGAACAGCCCGAACAATATCCCCTGCAGGAAGATCGCGGGGACCACGGGCATCACGTTCCTGAGCTCCCTGAAGATGAGCCCCCTG
>WRCU01000227.1 GCA_009783805.1 Oscillospiraceae bacterium | reverse complement strand
CATAGCGGAGGGCGGCATAGGCTACGCCAAGGACATACTGGAGAAGGCCCTGGGGCCGACCAAGGCGCTCGAGGTGATCAACAAGCTGACCGTCTCGCTGCAGGTGAGGCCCTTCGACATCGCGAGGAAAACCGAGCCGTCGCAGCTCATCAACTTCATCCAAAACGAGCACCCGCAGACCATCGCGCTCATCCTCTCGTACCTGCGGCCGCAGCAGTCGTCCATGATCCTGTCGGCCCTGACCACGGAGAAGCAGGCGGAGGTGGCCAAGAGGATAGCCCTCATGGACAGGACGTCGCCGGAGGTCGTGAAGGACGTCGAGAGGGTGCTGGAGAAGAAGCTGCAGTCGCTCATAATGGAGGACTTCAGCGTGACGGGCGGCATACAGGCGATCGTCGACATATTGAACAACGTGGACAGGACGACCGAAAAAAACATAATGGAGACGCTGGAGACCGAGGACGCCTCGCTCGCGGACGAGATAAGGAAGAAGATGTTCGTGTTCGAGGACATCATCAATCTCGACACGCGCTCCATACAGACCTGCCTGCGCCACGTCGACCAGAACATGCTGGGCATAGCGCTGAAGAACGCCTCGGACGCCGTGAAGGACGTTATATTCGGCAGCGTGACGAAGCGGTTCGCCGAGATGCTGCAGGAGAACATGGCCTTCTCCGGGCCGGTTAGGATCAAGGACGTGGAGGAGGCGCAGCAGAAGATCGTGAACATCATCAGGAACCTCGAGGAGTCGGGTGACATCATAGTCTCGAGGGGCGGGGGCGACGAGATAATTGCGTAACGCCGTGCTGAAGGGCAGCCAGGTGAGCCTGGGACAGCCGTTCGTCGTCGAAGTGAGGCCCGAGGACTTCGACCTCCCCGCGTTCGGGGCGGACGCGCCGGCCGACGGCGAGGATGGCCTCATGGCCTTGGATGGGGCCGCCTCGGACCCTGAGGCCATCATAGGGTTCGCATGCGAGCGGGCGAAGGCGATCGTCGAGGAAGGGACGGCCGAGGCCGGCAGGATCAAGTCGGAGGGCGAGGCGCTGATCGAGGCGAGGAGGAGGGAGCTGGAGGCCGAGGCGGCCAGGAAGGCGGAGGCCGAGTATGAGGCCGCGAGGGGCAGGGGATACGACGAAGGGTACGCGCAATGCCTCGCGGAGTATGAGGGGCTGCTGAGGGAGACGGCCTCCGTAAAGGAAGGGGCGGTTGAGCGGGCGCTGGAGTACCTCGCCGGGATAGAGAAGGACGTGGTCTCCCTAATAATAGAGATAGCCAGGAAGGTCGTGGGGGACCAGGTGGGGGAGGGCGGGGACTACCTGCTCCACATGGTTAGGGAGGCGTTCGCGCGCTGCACGAACAAGGAGAGCCTGATCCTCAACGTTTCGCAGGATGACTATGCGTACGCGGTGGGGAATAGGGACAGGATACTGGCCATGATGGAAGGCACGGGGAGACTGGAGATCGAGGCCGCCCCGAACCTGAGCAAAGGGTCGTGCGTGGTGACCACCCCCATCGGCGAGGTGGACTCCGGCGCCGAGACGAGGCTCAGGAAGATCGAGGCCGCGCTGATGGCCGACTTCATGGGCGGGACGGCGACATAAGGGCATGGCGACCCCGCCGCGGCGGGGCGCGGGTTGGAAGGTGGATTTGGGAAGCGCGCTGATGGGGGCGGCGGAGGCCGTCACCGTGGACTTAGGCAAATACGCGGGGATCCTTAGGGGCGACGACTTCATCAATTGCTCCGGGACCGTCACCAAGGTCGTCGGCCTGACGATAGAGTCGAACGGGCCCGGCGTCAGCCTCGGCGAGCTGTGCGAGGTCACGCCGGGGGCGGGTAGGTCGGGCGTAAAGGCGGAGGTCGTGGGCTTCAGCGATAATAAGGTCCTCCTCATGCCGCTGGGCGACATGTCCGGGATAGGCCCCGGCGCCTTCGTGACTGCGACGGGCGGCAGGCTCAGCGTCGGCGTGGGCGAGGGGATGCTGGGCAGGGTCTTCGACGGCATGGGCCGCCCCATGGACGGCAAGGGGGAGTACGGCGTGGAGGCGAGGTACCCCGTGCAGAACTCCCCACCCCACCCTTTGGCACGCAAGAGAATAAATGAGCCCCTATACCTGGGGGTTAAGGCCATAGACGGGCTCCTCACGCTGGGGAAGGGTCAGAGGATCGGGGTCTTCGCGGGGAGCGGCGTCGGCAAGAGCACGATCATGGGCATGATCGCCCGGAACACGCGCGCCGACGTCAACGTGATCGCGCTGATAGGGGAGAGGGGCAGGGAGGTCAAGGACTTCCTTGAAAAGGACCTGCAGGAGGAGGGGCTCAGGAGGTCCGTCGTGGTCGTGGCCACGTCCGACCAGCCGGCCCTCATAAGGATGAAAGGGGCCCTCCTCGCGACCGCCGTAGGGGAGTTCTTCCGTGACCGGGGGTATGACGTGCTCTTCATGATGGACTCGCTTACCAGGTTCGCCATGGCCCAGAGGGAGATAGGCCTGGCGATAGGCGAGCCCCCCGTGACGAGGGGGTATACGCCGTCCGTCTACGGGGTCATGCCTAAGCTCCTGGAGAGGGCCGGAAACTCGGAAAAAGGGTCCATGACCGGCCTCTATACGGTGCTGGTGGACGGCGACGACTTCAACGAGCCCATAACGGACACGGCCAGGGGCATCCTGGACGGGCACATCATCCTGGACAGGGCGCTCGCCAATAGGAACCAATACCCGGCGATAGACGTGCTCGCCAGCATAAGCAGGGTCATGATCGACGTCGTCGGGAAGGAGCATAGGGAGGTCGCGGGCGAGTTCAAGAAGGTGCTGGCCGTCTACAAGGACGCGGAGGACCTGATCAACCTAGGGGCGTATCCGAAGGGTAGCAACGAAAAAATAGACAGGGCGATCAGCGTGATCGACGGAATGGTCGGCTTCCTGGAGCAGGGCATATATGAGAAGGTGGACTTCGAGGGGATGGTCGGCTCGATGAGGGCGGCGCTGCGCATCTGATCGGGGTCCGCCATCCATGGCACGGGAGGGTTTCGCGTTTGGCATCGTTCAGATATAGGCTGCAGCCCGTGCTGAGGCTTAGGGAGCAGATGGAGGGGCTGAGGAAGAGCGAGATGGGCAGAGCCGTGTCGGAGATGGAGAGGGAGAGGGCGGCGCTCCTTGCGATAGCCGAGGCGAAGGCGGAGAGCTACGGCGGCTTCGGCGAGGAGTGCGCCGCGGGGGCCCCGGTATCGAGGGTCAAGGTGTACGGCGACTTCCTGCACGCGCTTAGGGCTAGGGAGCGCGCCCAGGCGGAGGCGCTGCGCGGCGCCGAGGAGAGGGTGGAGGAGTCGCGCATAAGGCTCGTCAAGGCGATGCAGGACAAGAAGATCATGCAGAAGTTCAAGCAGCGGAAGCTGGGGGAATTCATGCGCGAAGAGGCTAGGAAAGAGGGATTGGCGGTCGATGAGGTGGTCAGCCATAAGTATGCGGAAGGCAGGTAGGGGGGCGCATGGCTGAGAAGGTGACCGCCCCCGCCGGGGCGGCGAACAGGGCCGGGGCCGGGGCGGCGGGAAGCCGGGGGGCCAAGGCCCAGCCAAAAGGCGGCAAGGCGGATAGGGGGGCGGATCCCGGGAAGAAGGACCATGACGCCGACAAGCGGCAACCCGGCGGCAATGTCCTGTTCGGGATAGCCGCGTTCCTCTGCGCGCTGTTCATAATAACGTTGGTGGTGGGCGGGTTCCTCTTCTTCATGGT
>WRCU01000226.1 GCA_009783805.1 Oscillospiraceae bacterium | reverse complement strand
CAAGGACGCGAACTACCGGCCGCCGGCCGGATGGGTCGCTATAGAATAATGGATGACCAAGGCCACTTGATTGGCCTTGGCCAGATTGAAACCGGCGGCGCCCTCGCGGGCGCCGATCGGGGGCGCCTCGCTCGACGGCGTGACGGCTATGGTCAGGCCGGCCTTGGCGACGCCGGCATCCCTTATCCTGGCGGCCAGCCCCGCGCAGTCGGCGCCCGGGGTTTCGCAGCCCACAAAGTACACGTCATACCCGCCCATGGCCAGAGCCATGGCGACGGCCTCATCCCCATCGGCCGCCGAGTCGCAGGGCAGCCCCATGGCGGACGCCATGGGCCGGATCCCCTCCAGGGCCCCCCCGTCGCCCCCGACCGCCAGGGCCCTGAGCGCGCCCCAGTCGCCCGGCCTCGCCGCCTCGGCCTGGTAAGGCCTTTCCGCGCGCGCCATCCGGACGTTGAACGAGAAGACCGAGCCTTTCCCCGCCTCGGATTCCACCTTTATCGATCCGCCCATCATCTCGACTATGCTCTTCGATATGACCAACCCCAGGCCGGTCCCGCCGTACTTCCGCGAGGTGCTGCTCTCCGCCTGCTGGAACGACTGGAACAGCCTGGCCTGCTGCTCGCCGTTTATGCCGATCCCATCGTCGGCGACCTTGAACCCGACGTCGCAGACGCCCCCGTCCTCCCCCAGCAAGGCGGCGCTCAGGCTGATGGCCCCCCTCTCCGGCGTGAACTTGACCGCGTTCCCCAGGAGGTTCATTATGACCTGCGCCAGCCTTTGGTCGTCCCCATGCAGGTAGCGCGGTATCCTGCCGTCTATCTCGATCGACAGGCGCTGGCCCTTCTCCTCCACGCGCATGTTTATCACGTTCACGACGCGCCTCAGCACCCTCTCGAACTCGAACTCCTCCGGCGCCAGGTCGAACCTGCCCGCCTCTATCTTCGACATGTCCAGGATGTCGCTGATCACGCCGAGCAGCAGGAGCGACGCGTCCTCGATCTTCCCGAAGCTGTAGTCCTTACGGGCGACGTCGCGGGCCGACTTTCCTATGTTGGTCATGCCGACGATCGCGTTCATGGGGGTCCTGATCTCATGGCTCATGTTCGCCAAGAACTCGCTCTTGGCGCGCGACGCCGACATGGCCTCGTCCAGCGCCTCCTTGAGCTTGCCCTCCATTTCGAACCTGATGACCGTGTTCGCGCACAGGAAGGCGGCCGACCGCATGGCCTCGGCTGAAAGCCCGTCAAAGGTCCGCTCGGATTTCATGTCCTCAAACAGCACGAACCCCCAATGCTCGTCGTTGAAGAGCAGCGGGGTGAGGAACACCGATCGGACGCCGTACCGGCTCAGCATGGCGGGCGGATGCTCCAGCAGGCTCACCGGGCCGTTCACCACGGTCGTCTCCTTCAGGATGGCCTCCCAATGCGGCGTGAGGTCTCCGTATGGGACGTTCTGCAGCTCGGGCCTGGGCGGCGCGGTCCCGCCGGACCGCCTGTCCCACCTGTACGTCTGCGACGTCCTCATCACCCCCGAAGCCATGTCGTCACGCCATACCGAGACGCTGTCCAAGCCCATCTGGTCGGCTATCAGCCTGACGCCCGAGGTCATCTTGTCCTCAAACGTCCTCCCGTCATGCGAGAGGAACACTATCGACATCCTGTTGAGCGTGTCGGTCATGCTCTCCCGGAGCCGCATCGCCTCCTCGGCCCTCTTCCTCTCGGTCACGTCGCGCGATATGCCCAACAGCCCGACTATCTCGTCGCCGTCCATTATGGGAACCTTCACCGTCTCGCACAGAAGTCCGGTGCCGTCGCCCGCCGAAACCGTCTCCTCCGAGACGGTCGGCCTCCCGGTTTCCAGCAGCGCCCTGTCCGACTCGTTGCACAGCCTCACCATCAGCTCGGACGCCCCGAGCCCCTCCGCGTCGTTCTTGCCGATAAGGTCGGCCTCGGAGACCTTGAAGAAGCTCTCCATCCTGGCGTTGCATTTCGTGTACCTTAGGTCCATGTCCTTGCAAAACACGAAGTCGGGCATGGAGTCGAATATGGTCCTGAGCGTCGCCTTCTCCAGGCTGAGCCTGCCCAAGGCGTCGAGCATCCCGGCCGCTATCTTGCCGCGCTGTATGGAGCCGACGGCCAGGAGCCCCCATGAATGGAGCGTCTGGACCACCTCCTTGGAGAAGTGCCTGCGCCTGTCGCGGTCATCGAAGCTGACCAGCCCCCAGAACCTGTTGTTGAGCGATATGGGGATAACCAGGATCGAGGCGATGCCCTCTACCGCGGGATGCGACCGCTCCCTCTCCGGCTGCTCATCCATGGGCCCGTTGATGACGCCGCCGCCGACCACGACGTCTATCCATCCGGGCATCTCGTCATGCCTGATCACGTTTATCCGCCTGATGTCCATAGTCTCGTCCGACCATAGGCATAGGCGTTCCAACAGCTGCCCGCCCCCCTCGCCCACGACGTTGTGCCAGACGGTTATCCGATTGAGCCCCAGGCAGCGCCCGACCATCCCCATGCCTACCTGCATCGCCCCGGCATAGTCCTCCGCCTCGGCCTCCAGCAGCAGGGCCGCCGAGTCGTTTATCGCGCGCATGAGCTCGTTCTGGCCCTCTATCTCGCTGATGAGGCCCTTGGTTTCCGTTATGTCCATCAACGCGCCCACGTCCCGTACCGGATTGCCCTCGCCGTCGCGCATCGTCGCGCCGCAGTCACGGAAATAGGCGTACCCCCCGTCCTTCCTGACCATGCGGTACTCGACGTCGTACGGCGTCTCGCCGGAAGGGTCCGTCACATGGCTCATGAGCGCCTCGAGCACCATATCCTCGTCGTCGGGGTGTATCCGGCCGACCCAGCTCCCCAGGAGGTTCGGGAACTCGGCGTCGCCGCTGTACCCCAGCATGCCCTTGCAGTCATCGGACCAGATCAGGGCGTTCGCGGGGTTGAAAAGGTCGTCCTTGACGAGGTCCAGCTCCCACTGTCCCACCTTGGTGGCGCGGACCACGGTCCCCAGCTTGGTGAGCTGGAGCTCGCTGCGCTCGTTGGCCCTCAGGAGCTCCCGCTCATGCTCGTACAGCTCGGTTATGTCCTGGATGTACCCGACGACCGCGAATGAGCTCTCATACGGGATCCTCCGAAACTCGACGTTCAGGTTCATCCTCACGCCGTTCATGCACACTTCCGTCTCGAACTTTATGGACCCTTCCCTGACGGCCGTCATCAGCCTTTCGGCCAGGGGGACGGATGGCTGCCCATTGGGCTGGAAGGCGGGGATGCTGTCCGTCATCCTCTTTATGAACCCCGCGAGCAGCCCCTCCTTGGTTTCGAAGCCCATGAACCGCAGGCCGGCGGGATTGCAGTCGACCACCTTGAATGAGCTGTCGAACAGCACGTTTATGTGCGGGTTCGACTCAAACATCGCCGATATCGTCGTTTGGGCGGCCTTGATCTCCCGCACCATCTCCTTCTGCTCACGGAGGTCCCTGATATATGAGGCCACATACCGCTCCCCACCGTGGGTCATGCGGACCAGCGTCATCTCGCTCGATATGGGCTCGCCGTTTTTTGCCTTGTGCGTCCACTCGGTTTGCAAAAACCCGTCGTCGAACGCCTTTTGGATGAGCCTGGGCGCCTCCTCCGCGGAAAGGCCCCCATCCGGCTGAGCCTCGGGCGAGAAGCGCAGGAAGTCGCCTAGGTATTCCGCCTTGTCGCCTATCCCCAGCAAAGCGACGGCCGCCGCGTTGCAT
>WRCU01000225.1 GCA_009783805.1 Oscillospiraceae bacterium | reverse complement strand
TTTCTTCCCCGAGTAAAGCTCAACGGCCTCCTCGGCCCTATCGTACGGCATCGTCTCGGGATCCGTGAACTCCAGGTCCGGCAAGCCGTCCTCAAAGTAGGTCGAAGGGTAGTGCCTCTGCCCGTTGGCCACCGCGTGGCATCCGGGGAACAAGTGGTACATGTCGAACTCGTACTTGTCGCAGAAAGCGTCGACGCTGCCGTAGCCCTCCACCACCTTCGGCTGGAAGCCCTCGTTGTTCAGCCATCCGTATATAGGCATCCTATCCGTCTTCTGCCGCCTGATGGTCCTCGCGACCCTTTCCCTTCCGGTCATGGCCTATGGTCTCCTTTTAGGCGTCAGCCTTATCCCACGCCGGCGCCCCGTCTTTAAGCTCCCTTACCGCCCGATCATGGATCCGATCAGGCCTTCCAACTCGTCCAGCTCGCTATGCAGTATCATGGCCGCCATGGCGTTGAGGCTCGCCGCAGTCTCGGGGGTCCAGGCCCGCCGCCTCAGCTCGCCCAGACGCCGGTCGGCCGCCTCCATGTCGAACTCCGCGCAGGCGTCCCTGATCGCCGACAGACCCTCGATGAGCGAGGGCATGTCGTCCGAGGCCGCCCCGTCGGCCTCCGGCGCCGCGCGCCCGGCCAACTCGGCCGCATACGCCCGCAGGTCCGCAAGGAACCTCGGCGTCCCCTCCGCGAGCGCGCGCATGTCCCCCGTCCTGGCCGCCATCTCCAGGTCCCTGGCCGTCCCCGACAGCGCGTCGTTTCCGAAGTTCGCGAGCGCGCTTTTTATCCCATGCACGTTTATCGTGTATGCGCGGAGGCTCCCCCCGTCGCCGTACGCGCCCGCGTCCGCGACCTCCTGAATGGCCGCGGCCGCCTTGTCCGCGTCGCGCAGGAAGACCTCGACGAATCGCCTGTCCGCGGCCATAGCGTTATGGGCGGCCGCGCCCTCGGCGGGCCCGCCTCCCGCGGCCGCGCCTACCGAGGCGCCGTCCCCGCCCGCCCCACCCCCGTCCGGGCCGCCGGGCCCCATGCCGTCCAAGGCGGCTTTCTTGTCCCTTATGAATTTGTTCAGTATGTTGTTAAGCTGCCTGATGTCGATGGGCTTGGATATGAAGTCGTCGAACCCGTTCCCGAGGAAGATGTCGGCCTGCCCCGCCACGGCGTTCGCCGTCAGCGCCACGATCGGCCTTCCGTAGCCCAGCCCGCGTATGATGGCCGTCGCCTCGACCCCATCCATCTTCGGCATCATGTGGTCCATGAATATGATGTCGAACTCCCTGCCCGCCTTCACCATCTCTATGGCGGCGAACCCGCTGCCCGCGGACTCCATCCTCAGCCCGTACGGGGCCATGAGCCCCTTCGCCACGTATATGTTCGTCTCCACGTCGTCGACCAGCAGGACGCTCCCGTACGGCATCATCTCCCGCGTGATCTGCACCCTCTTCATCTGCGCCCTGCTCTTGGTGCGGAACTGGCGCAGGTTCGCGGCCATCTCGCCGCCCAAGGCACCCTCGCCCCCCTTACCCTGCGGCAGGCGGACGGTGAACAGCGAGCCCTCGCCCGGCTCGCTCTCGATCGCTATGGCCCCCCCCATCAGGCGGATGAGGTTGCGGGTGATGCTCATGCCGAGCCCGGTGCCTTCCGTGGTGCGGTTCGTCTCCACGTTGAAGCGCGAGTACTCGTCGAAGAGCCTTTCGATCTGGGCTTTCGACATGCCCTGCCCCGTGTCCCGCACGCCGAGCGCCAGGATGACGCGGCCGTCGGCGTCGCCGTCCGGCTCCGCCTCCACCGTCAGGTCGACGTTGCCCCTCTCCGTGTACTTAAAGGCGTTCGAGAGGAGGTTGTTCAATATCTGCTTGATCCTCAGCTCATCGCCGATGAGGATCGACGGCATGTCGTCGCCTATGTGGAGCGTGAACTCGATGGGCTTGCTCCCTATGCGCATGATGTTCAGCTGGGCGGTGTCGCTGATTAGGCTGGCCACCTCGTACCTGTCCACCATCAGCTCCAGCTTGCCGGCCTCTATCTTCGAGAGGTCCAGGATGTCGTTGATTATGCCCAGCAGCAGGTCGCCGGATGAGTAGATCTTCTCCAGCGCCTCCCGCGCGCCCTTGTCCAG
The DNA here is from genome assembly GCA_009783805.1 of Oscillospiraceae bacterium. GTDB lineage: Bacteria > Bacillota > Clostridia > WRCU01 > WRCU01 > WRCU01. Next base: position 1,662 of record WRCU01000225.1, on the reverse strand, counting down.
CCCCTCGTTTTGCAACTGGATCTCGGTTATGCCCAGGATGGCGTTCATGGGCGTGCGTATCTCATGGCTCATCGTGCTGAGGAACGAGCTCTTGGCCTTGTTCGCTGCCTCAGCCTCCATCTGGTGCTTCCTGGTCTCCTCATGCGCCTTGGCCAGCTCGGTCTCGCGCTCATGGATCTCCGTGATGTCGTACACGTAGCCGACGATGGCGAACGAAGACTCGTAGGTTATCCTCTTGAAGATCACGTCCAGGTTCTTCCTGGCGCCGCCGATCACGATCTCCGTCTCGAAGTTCACGTACCCGTCCTTGACGGCCTTGACGAGCCGGTCCGGCAAGGGTATGGATGCCCTCCCGTCCGGCTGGTAGGCCGGTATGCTCCTGACCATCAGCCCGATGAAGTCCCGAAGCAGCGTCTCCTTGTCCTCATAGCCGAAGAACTGCATGGCGGCAGGGTTGCAGTCGACCAGCCTGAACTTGTCGTCGAACATGATGTTTATGTGCGGGTTCGAGTCGAACATCGCGGATGTCGTGATCCTGGCCGCCTCCGAGGCCAGCGCGGCCTCCTCAGCCTTCCCGAGGGCCTCCTCCAGCTCCCTTTGTATGCTGGTCAAGTTAGTCACGTCGTCTATCTTCGCGACGATGCCGGTCACGCCCCCGTCTGCGTCGAAGGTCGGCGTGGTGGTCATGTGCAGGAACTTGCCGTTGGCCTCGAACGACCAATCCTGCGGCCCGTCGGTGTACGTCCGCTCCAGGTTCCCCACGATGTGGCCATACGCCTTGTTGGCCAGCGCGGAGCGCAGGTCCCGGCCGGGGAGGAACGCCTTTTTGTCGACCAGGTTGGGGACCAGCAGCCCGTCGAATATCGTGATGACCATGTCCTTGTTCGCGCTGCATATGGCGCCCGGGTAGTTCCTGACCACGGCCTCCAGCTGGGCGGTGGAGTCGTGTATCTCGCTCAGCATCCTCTTTTGCTCCCTGAGGTCGCGGACGAAGGCGGCGACGATGCTTTCGTCCTTCCCGTCGATGCGGACGAGGGTCATCTCACACGGTATCAACTCGCCGCGCCTGGACCTGTGCGTCCACTCGAACCTGGTCTGCCCCTTCTCGAAGGCCTCCGCGACGTGACCCTTCGCCGCCCCCACGGAATCGGCGCCGTCGGGCTGGGCCTCGGGGGAGTACTCATAGAACCTGTCTATGAAGTCCCTCTTGTCGGACGCCCCGAACAAGGCCACCGTAGCCTCGTTGCATTCGAACATCGTCAGCCGCCCGTCCCAAAGGTGTATGCCGAAAGGCGTCGCGTCCAGCATCATGTGCATAAGCTCGTCGCTTTCCCCAAACGGGGCCGCGGATTCCGCCCGATCCATGCCAGCACCCCCTTTTACGTTCGTCATATTCGCCGCCGGGAAGGCGGCCGCCCTATGCGCCGCCCGCACCCCCTACCGGGCGTGGGGCCTCACATAGCGCCTATCTCCTTGAACCGGTCCCTCACCTCGTAGAACACCTGGGCGATCGTAGGGTCGAACTGCGATCCCGCGTTCTCCATGATGGCCCGCTCCGTCTCCCCATGCGAGTACGGCCTCTTGTACGGCCTCTCGGAGACCATCGCGTCATAGACGTCCACGATGGCCATGATCCTGCCCTGTATGGGTATGTCGAGGCCC
>WRCU01000224.1 GCA_009783805.1 Oscillospiraceae bacterium | reverse complement strand
GAAGGGGCGCACGCTTGCTGGCGGCGGAGGCGGAGGCCCTGGCGGCGCGCCGGTTCGCCGAGATAGAGGGCGTCAGGGAGAATAACCAACTCAAGGTAATCGGCGCCATGAGGGCGGAGCGCGTGGGGGAGGGACACTTCGCCGGCACGACGGGCTATGGCTATGGGGACGGGGGTCGGGACGCCCTGGACAGGGTCTACGCAAGGGCCTTCGGATGCGAGGACGCGCTGGTCCGGACGTCCATCGCCTCCGGGACGCACGCCATCGCACTGTGCCTCTACGCTTTGTTGGGGGCCGGAGACGAGCTCCTGATAGTTACGGGCGAGCCGTATGAGACGCTGGGGGGCGTGCTGGGCGTGGGGAAGGCCACGGCGGGCTCCCTGACCATGGGCGGGGTGAAGGTGGCCACCGTCGGGCTTCTGGCCGACGGGTCGGTCGACTTAGGGGCCGTCGAGAGGGCCTACACAGACAGGACGGCGATGACCTACATCCAAAGGTCACGCGGGTACTCCATGCGCCCGTCCCTGACCGTTGATGCGATAAGGCGGACGGTCGGGGAGCTGAGGCGAATCGGGCGGGCGCACGGAGGTGGCGGCGGCCTGTGCGGCATGGGGCCGGGCGGGGCCGTCGTCATGGTCGACAACTGTTACGGCGAGTTCGTGGAGACGGAGGAGCCCGTGGAGGTCGGGGCGGACATAATGGCGGGTTCGCTCATCAAGAACCCGGGCGGAGGCATAGCCCCAGGCGGCGGGTATGTGGCCGGCAGGGCCGACCTTGTGGCCAGGGTGGCGGATAGGCTCACCTGCCCGGGGCTGGGCAGGCACGTGGGGGCCACTTACGGTTTGAGCCGACCCATGTTCTAAGGCTTCTTCATGGCCCCGCACGCGGTGGCCGAAAGCCTTAAGGGCGCGGCCTTCTGCGCCGAGCTGTTCGCGCTGGCGGGCTATGCGACCGACCCCGCCCCGGGTTCGCGGCGCGGCGACGTGATCCAGGCCGTTATGCTGGGCGACGGGCGGAGGTTGAGGGCCTTCTGTGAAGGGGTCCAGAAAGGCTCCGCGGTCGACTCGCACGTGACCCCGGAGGCGGGGGACATGCCGGGCTACGGCCACCCCGTCATCATGGCCTCCGGAGGGTTCGTACAGGGTTCGACGGCCGAGATCAGCGCCGACGCGCCCATGAGGCCCCCATACGCCGCCTTCGTGCAGGGCGGGCTGGTGTATGAGAGCGCAAAGCTGGCCATACTCAGCGGCCTGGACGCCGTGATGGGCTGACCGGACCCGGGCCGGCGGCATGGGTGCGCATGGGAAGAGCGCGCCGCGCAACCTATTGCACTCGAGGTATGTGAATGGATATCGCGGTCTGTGACGATAACGAGCTGTTCCTCCGGGAAATCGAAGGACAGCTAAGGACGATCCCGCTGGCGGAAGGCGTGCACCTATTCCCCGACCTGGGGACGTTCTTATTATCCATAGATGGTGGCAGGCGGTACGACGCCGTGCTCATGGATATCGACTGGCATTCGAAAGCCGACGGGATGGATGCGGCGGAGGAGCTGCTCAGGCTGTGCCCGGAGACGAGGGTCATCTATGTCACCGGGTATGTGGATCGATTCTCCCAACAGATCTTCCTGCGCCGCGCCAACCTCAGCGGCTATCTGACGAAGCCGGTGGATATAGGGCTTTTACGTGCCAACCTCCAGAAGGTGGCGGATTCCCTGCCCTATCAGGAAACCCCCTCATTGATGCTCAGGCGGAAAGGCGCGACCGTATCCATTCCCATGCGGGAGATACATTACATGGAGAGCCGAAACCATAACGTCATGATACATACCGCGGGTGAGACGGTGACGGTATACGAACGGCTGGAAGATATCCTGCGTTCCCTGCCCGTAAACTTCTTCCAATGCCATAAAAGTTATATTGTGAACATGGGCCATATAAGCCATTTCCAACACGGTGAAGTGATCATGAGGAACGGGGAGCGCGTACCGGTCAGCCGCGCCAGATACGCCGAAGCAAGGAAATCGTATTTTACGTATATGGGAAATAAATTTTAATTGAGAGGAAGCTAAAAAATGATACCGTACATCCAATGCGTCCTATCGGCTTTGCCAAATGCCGCCTTGATGATATTTGCGGCCCAACTACTGCCGAACAAGCTGAACGCATGGAAGATTACCGCCATCTCGTTGGCTTTGGCGTCCATTGGGCTGGTAAAGGTCCGATTCGATGTAGGCTCGGCTATGTTTCAATTGATCGGCTTAATTGCGCTCCTCATCTTCCTGGTCATTCCCGTCCTGTTCTATTCGGGGAAAATGTGGAAACAATATGCGGTCTACATATTCTTCTTGATATTAATGGTTTTGAGCGACTCAATATGCGGCGTTTTCATCACCATGATTTACGACAGCATCGACATCGTATTTGCCGAGATGACGCCGATGTTGATATACAACGGGTTTTGCACGACCATATATATCCTTTTTGGGTCTATCGCCGTCTTCGCGTGGAGGATGATCGCCGCCCGTAGATTCCACCCATTTTTCCTCTTATTCTTCATATTGCCGATCGGCCAATTCATTACGGTCTTCAGCTTCACATGGTCGACATGGACGGTGTTTTGGATGTTGGGCGTCCTGATAAGCATGGTCGCCAGCTTGATCCTGCTGGTCTACACCATATCGCAGGAAAAGAAGACGGAGCTGGAAGAGGAGCTGCGCGAAACCCGCCACGCAATGGAGCTGGAGTAATCCCATTACCGAGAGGTGGAACGGCGCAGGGAGGAGCTCGCACGAATCCGTCACGATTTTAATAATCAACTCGCATCCATCGGCCAGCTTATCCGCTCGGGGGAGGAAAGCTCCGCCCAGGACATGATAGCCGCCTTAACGGGCGAGATCGCCGGGACGAAGGAACGGTCATACTGCCATATACCGGTCGTCAACGCGATATTGGCCGAAAAGGCGCAGGTCTGCGCGGCGGCGGGGATTGGGCTGGCGGTGGACCTCGACCTCCCGCCCTCGCTTTCGGTGGAGCAGATGCACCTGTGCAGCATACTCGGTAATATGCTCGACAACGCAATAAGCTCTTGCGAAAAAATAAGGCACGCCGATACCCCGACGATTAACATAAAGTCCATGGTGGATGGGGGCTATCTATTCATCAAGATGGTAAACCCCTCCGCCGAACCGCCGAAAGGAGCCGCTACCGGCCGCGGGTATGGCTTCCGAATATTGACCGACCTCGCGGCACGCTATGGAGGGGACTATAAGGCGGAATACCTAGACGGAATTTATACGGTCATGTTATCACTGCGTGCCGTCGGGGAAGCTTAAATTTACATATTTTGCCTATAAACTATCGTTCGCGTTGCTATTACTGCCAATTTTGCTGTGCTCCGATATGGATGCTTCTTAATGTTATTCTTTAAAACCATGCGGCCGCGGCCATCGCATCATTCATATAATAATAGGGGAAATATAATGAAGGGCATTAACGCATCTGTTTACGCATTAGCGTTTATGGCTTTATTCGCAGTCAGCCTCGCGGCCTGTTCCGGTGAGGCGCCGCCGAGCGGTACGGCCACACCCACGCCGTCGCAATCGGCGGAGGGCACGGTCTCACCTGACCCTTCCCTGCCGCCATCATCTTCGCCGCCTCCGGCGTCCGCGTCGCCGACGACCGATCCGTCGTCTACGGACGAATCGACGTCTACGGAACAGCCGCCGACATCCGGCGAACCGACGGCGACGGCCGAGCCGAATCCGACGGCCGAACCGACGCCTACGCCTACGGCTG
>WRCU01000223.1 GCA_009783805.1 Oscillospiraceae bacterium | reverse complement strand
GCAAGTCCAGCTCGCGGCGGCGCTCGATCAACTGCCGCAGATAGGCGTCGAGCTGCGCCGGATCGGCGCGGCGCACCAGGTTCTCGGCCAGCACGCGGGCGGTGTAGGGCAAGCCGGTCCATGCGCCCGGCTGCAAGGCGTCGATGGCCGCGCGGGCGTCGCCAGTGCAGTCGATGAGCAGGCCGCATGTGACCGCCCCTAACCCTTCCCTGGTATGCACGGCCACCCCGCTTGGCTTGCCCGATCCGTCCTTCAGAACGGACAGGAACTCCGAGTGCAGGTAGACCGTGACGCCCGCCCTCACTACCTTCCTCATGCACTCGTAGCGCATGTGTATGGGATTGAACTGGCTGTGGGGCAGATATGGGTTCTTATTAAGGTAATAGCCCTTGCAGGCCACGTCTATCAATTCGGCGTATATGCCGTTTACGCTCCCCACCGGCATGAATATGGCGACGCTCCCCAGCGTCATCATGCCCCCGAGTTGCCCCGAACGCTCGATAAGGCCCACCGAGGCGCCCCTGCGGGCGGCCCCGATCGACGCCCCTATCCCGGCCGGACCCCCACCGACTACCAGCACGTCGAAATGCCCTATAGGCGGAAGCGCCTTATTAAGCGTGTAGGTCACCATGCAGCCCCCCTCGCGACGCGGCCAGTCCGATGCGTCCGCCAATGGGCCCATGATAGCATGGCCGGGCCCATAGGTGCTAGAATGGGGGTTCATGGGCCAAAGCCACATAAATGCTGGCATCATAAAGTCAACCGGAAGGAGGGTGCGCACGCCCCGACAAGCCGCGCGGCGCGGGGGCGCCTGCGCCATACCACATGAAAAAAACCTGCTTCAGCAAAGGATGGTCATTCACCTTCAAAGGCTCGACTGGCACGGTCGACCTGCCGCACGACTTCAGCATCATCCAAAGGAGGGACCCGAAGGCGCGGTCAGGCGCCAGCAACGGGTTCTTCCCGGGTGGGGTGGCTGACTATTCTAAAAATTTGCTCATCCCCGAGTCCGCCCGGGGCCGCAGGTTCTTCCTGGAGTTCGAAGGGGCCTACATGAACGCCACGGTCCGCGTCAACCAAAGCATCGCGGCCTTCCACCCATATGGCTACACCTCGTTCACCGCCGACGTCACCCCATACATTAGATATGGCTCCGACAACGCGGTGACCGTGAACGTGTCGAACGATGCCCTCCCAAATACCAGGTGGTACAGCGGCTCCGGCCTGTATCGGCCCGTATGGCTCATGGAGGCGGGCCCGGCCTACATACCGAACTACGGGGTTTTCGTAACCACCCCGGACTTGGGAACCGTGGAGGTAGAGACTACGGTCCGCGGCGAAGTCGGCGTTGGGTCCGAAATAACCGTCAAGCATGCCGTCCACGGCGACTCGGGCGTCCTGGCCTCCTTCGAGGGCCGGGCGGGCCTGTCCGGCGGCGAATGCCGCGTCCGCCTTGCCTGCGCGGTGCCCGGGGCGAAGGCCTGGTCCGTGGATGAACCCAACATGCATAGGCTGGTGACGGAATTGATCGTGGACGGGGAGGTCGCAGATACGGCCTCGACCCTGTTCGGCTTCAGGACCGTATCAATGGGCGCCAAGGATGGCTTCAAGCTGAACGGCGTGCCGATGAAGATGAAGGGCGGCTGCGTCCACCACGATTGCGGGATCCTGGGGGCGGCGGCCTATGCCAGGGCGGAGGAGAGGAAGGTCGAGCTCCTGAAGGCCAGCGGGTACGACGCCGTCAGGTGCGCGCACAACCCGCCCTCTGTGGCCTTCCTCGACGCCTGCGACAGGCTGGGTATGCTGGTGATGGACGAATCCTTCGACATGTGGCGCGAACAGAAGACCGCCTACGACTACCACCTGCACTTCGAGTCGCATTGGAAGGGCGATATGGCCTCGATGATCCTGCGCGACCGGAACCACCCCTCGGTGGTCATCTGGTCGACGGGCAACGAGATCATGGAGCGGGACGGGCGTTCGGACGGGTACCGCTGGGCCCGCGAGCTGGCCGACTACGCGCGCTCCCTGGACCACACGAGGCCCGTCACGAACGCGCTGTGCGCGAACTGGCACGACGTGCCGCTCCCGGAGGACGAGGCCAAGGCGGAGGGCGATTTGTGGGCGCGGCAGACCCGCGGCTTCGCCGAGCCCCTGGACGTCGTCGGGTACAACTACCTCCGCGACAGGTATGAGGGCGACGGCGCCCTGTACCCCGAGCGCGCCATCATCGGCACAGAGACCTTCCCCAAGGAGGCCTTCGACAATTGGGAGGCCACCAAAAAGTATCCGCACGTGTTGGGCGACTTCGTTTGGACCGCATGGGACTACCTGGGCGAGGCCGGGATCGGCCGCGTCCGCTACGGCGGCGACAAGGGCTTCTGCGGGGCGTACCCCTGGAACCAGGCCTATTGCGGCGACATTGACGTATGCGGCTTTAAACGCCCGCAATCGTATTACCGGGACTTCGTGTGGGGGATAGGGGACGCCCCGTACATTGCCGTATATAAGCCTGACCGCATGGGCGGGGAGGCTGACATAAGCGCATGGGGCTGGCCCGACGTCGCCCACAGCTGGACGTGGCCGGGCTATGAGGGCAAGACGCTGGAAGTCGAGGTATACTGCGGCGGCGAGGAGGTCACCCTCTCCCTGAACGGCAGATTGATGGGCCGCAGGCCGTCCGGCAAGGCCTGCCGCTACATGGCTCGCTTCAGCGTCCCGTATGAGCCGGGCCTATTGGAGGCCACCGTCCATGGCGGCGGCGCCGCGCTCTCCTCCGGCTCTCTCAGGACGGCGGGGCCACCCGCCTCCATAAGGCTGACCCCGGACCGCCGCTCCATCGACGCGGGCGGCGACCTATCCTTCATCGCAGTGGAGCTGCTGGACGCGGACGGGAACATGGCTCACGGCGCCGATGCCGAGCTGCACTTCACGGTAAGCGGCGCCGGCTCGCTGCTGGCCGTAGGCAACGGCGACCCCGCCTCAGAAGAGATGTACGTCGGCGCCGTCCGCAGGGCCCACCAAGGCAGGGCCATGGCCGTCATCAAGAGCGGCGGATGCGCGGGCGAGGCCGTGCTCTGCGCCTCGGCGGAGGGGATACGGGCCTCCTCCGTCTTGGTAACCGTCAAGTGAGCCGACCCCGATAGGGATTCTTACAGGTGAGCCGACCCCGATAGGGGTACTGATAGGGGTACTGACTGATAGGGGTCCCCAATTAGGATCCCAGCAAAAGCCCTTTATCCGGCCAAGCGGACCGTCACCCTGACATTGACGTCCCTGCCGCCGCGCACCACCGTGAAGGTGACCACGCCAGGCAGATGGCGTCCCAACTCCCCATATACGTCGGACAGGCTGGAAACCGGGATCCCTGCCACCTTGACGACCCTGTCGCTCACATGGAGCCCACCCCCCGCATCCGCCTTGGAAACGTACACGCCGGGGGTCGGCGAGCTCTGCCCGGATACGTTCGAAGCCTCAGCCACCTCGGAAAGTTCGGCGCCGATGTCCAGCCTGCCCGGATAGTAGCCGTACCTGATGATCGCCTCGGCGATCTCCCTCACTAGGTTCACGGGTATCGCAAACCCTATGCCCTCCACGTCCTGGCCGCTGGACTTCGCGTTGACTATCCCGATGAGCTCCCCCCCCGAGTTGAATAGGCCGCCCCCCGAATTTCCGGGGTTCACGGCCGCGGAGGTCTGGATAAGGCACATGGAGAGGCCCTCCACCTCTACCTTCCGGTCCAGCGCCGATATGATCCCCTCCGTGACGGTCCCTCCTAACAGCCCGAGTGGGTTCCCTATCGCTATC
>WRCU01000222.1 GCA_009783805.1 Oscillospiraceae bacterium | reverse complement strand
GGGGCGGAAGAAGAGGCTGCCGAACGGGCAGATCGTGGGCTTCAGGATAGTCAAGGGCGGGGCCACGTTCATATGGCCCGTCCTCGAGGTCGCGAAGATCATATCGCTCAGGATAATGCCGCTGGACGTGAACTCGAGCGCCTACACCTCCCAGGGGGTGCAGATAAGCGTGGACGGCATAGCGCAGGTGAAGATAGACTCCTCGCAGGAGGCCATAGCCACGGCCGCCGAGCAGTTCCTGAGCCTTTCCATACAGGAGATCATGAAGATAGCCACGCAGACGCTAGAGGGGCACCTGAGGTCCATCGTGGGCAACCTGACGGTAGAGCAGATCAACCTGAACAGGGACGCCTTCGCGCAGAAGGTGCAGGAGCTGGCCGCCGAGGACCTGGCCAACATGGGGCTCAAGATCATCTCGTTCACGATCAGGGAGATCTCGGACAAGAACGGCTACCTGGAGAGCCTGGGCAAGGCGCAGATAGCCAGGGTCCAGAGGGACGCGGTGATAGGGCAGGCGGAGGCGAAGCGCGACGCGGACATCAAGAGCGCCGAGGCCATGCAGGCCGGGCAGACGGCCAAGTTCCTCGCGGACACCAAGATCGCGGAGGCCAGCAGGGACAAGGAGATGAGCCTGGCCGACTACCAGGCCGCGGTCAATGAGAGGAAGGCGGAGGCGGACCTATCGTACGACAAGAAGAAGTTCGTCATCGACCAGGACGTGCAGAAGGAGGCGCTGCAGGTCGACATCGTGCGGAAGCAGAAGGAGATCGAGCTGCAGGAGCAGGAGTCGCTGAGGCGCGAGAAGGAGCTGGAGGCCACGATCAGGCGGCCCGCGGAGGCGAACAGGTTCAAGGTCGAGATGGAGGCCGAGGCCGAGAGGCTGAAGAAGATAAAGGAGGCGGAGGGCCTCGCCAGCGCGATCAAGGCGGAGGGGCTCGCGAACTCCGAGGCGATAAAGGCCAAGGGCCTCGCGGAGGCCGAGGTCATCAGGGCCAAGGGCGAGTCGGAGGCCGCGGCCATGCTCAAGAAGGCGCAGGCCTTCAAGATGTTCAACGAGGCGGCCATACTCCAGATGGTCGTGGAGAAGATGCCGCTCATAGCGGAGGCCGTGGCGATGCCCTTGGCCAAGACGGAGAAGATAGTGATGATAGGGGATTCCGGGGCATCCAAGATCACCAAGGACATAACGGACATCATGGCGCAGCTCCCCGAGTCGGTGAAGGCGCTGACTGGGATCGACCTCGCGGGCATAATAAAGGGGTTCGCGGGCGGCGTGAAGGCCTCGTCGGGCGACGTAGGCGAGTCCGCGCCGGACTGATCGGGAGGGCCGCTGCCAAAGGAGGGCGAGGATGGCTAAGAACAGGATAACCGTCAGGATCGGCGGGATCGAGTACCCCATTGTGGGGGAGGAGAGCGAGGAGTACCTCGCCAAGGTCGCGCTGTACGTCGACAAGAAGATCGGCGAGGTGATGAGGGCGAACTCATCGTACAGCACCACGGTCGCATCCGTGCTGACCTCACTGATCGTCGCCGACGAGTACCTCAAGCTCCAGGACCGCGCGGCCGTGATGGCCGAGGAGGAGAACGACCTTAGGGACAGGCTGAAGGACATATGGGAGGAGATCACCAAGCTGAAGGACAAGAACAAGCAGCTTTTGGCCGAGATTGAGGATAATAAAAAGAAGATGGGCCAGCAGCAGCTGGAGATAGCGAGGCTGGAGGAGACCGTCAAGAACTTCCGGCAGAAGTGAGGGGGACGATGGGCGCATACATCACATGGCAGGACCTGGGCTTGGTCATACTGTTCACGCTGGCCGCGATCGTCGCTATCATGCTCGCGCTGCTGCTGAAGAATCTGTCGGGGACGGTCCGGGTGATCCGGCTCCTGATGGAGAAGAACTACAAGAACATCGACGAGACGGTCAAGACGCTCCCGGGCATCACGAAAAACGTCGAGGACATCACGGCGGTGGTGAGCAAGGAGTCGCAGGCGATCGGCGAGATCATCGAGGGGCTCAAGGGCGCGGTCGCGAGGTCGGCCTCGGGGACGGAGCAGAGCGCCAAGGGCTGGGAGAGCAAGATAGGGGCCGTCATAGCGGTCGTCAGCGCCATCAAGGGTTTCCTGGGCGCGAGGAAGGACAAGGCCGAAGAGCCCGTCGAGGCGGTGGGGGCCGAAGGGGCGGACGACGCCCGCGAGGCGGACCCTTCGGGGGACGGGGCCTGACCGTGGGGCTGCGGCAAGGGTCGGCCTAGGCCGTCGGGGACTTAGGAGACGGACGGAAGGAACGGACGGATGCGGATTCGATAGGCCTGACAGGCCGTACGCAATAGACCAGACGCATTGATAGACCCATGGCTATGGGCCCGATGGCCCGCTGAGGCGGACCGATCGCAGGGCCTATGGGCCTTTGACGCGGCGGGCGCGCCTTTGGGCGGGCCCAGGCGGGCATGGCCTCGTTCGAGGCCCTTAATAAGCATATAGACGAGAGGTGGCATATATGGCGGAGGTCAACGGGAACGTCGGCGGGGTGAGGAAGGAAACGCTCGATGAGCTGGCGGGGCTGTACGACCTGGAATGCGACGCGGATGAGCTGGTGCCGAGGCGGCTGGCCGAGACCATCGCGAGGGTATCGTCCCAGCTGGACAAGGAAATAAGCGTCTGCATCGACAGGAAGGGCGCGGTTAGGGACGTCAGCGTCGGCAACGCCGCGACGGCCGCCGTGGCGGGGATAAACACCAGGAGGGGCGAGGCCAGGCTGAGCGGGGTCAGGTGCGTCCATACGCATCCGGGCGGGACGAGCGAGGTCTCGGACCCCGACCTGTCCACGCTGTTCCAGCTTCGGCTCGACTGCATGGTCGCGCTCGGCCTGTCGGACGGGAGGGTGCGGTCGGCGACCGTGGCCATGATGCCCGAGGGCTGGAACGAGGGTGGGCAGCGGGAGGCCCCCCCCGGGGGCGGCGGGGAAGGTGCCAACGATAATGGGGGGGCGGCCTCGGCCTATGGGCACGCCGACGTGTACGGGCCGTACGCGCTGCGCTCCGTGCCGAGCAAGCTTATATTCGAGCTGATCGCCGAGCGCGACGGGTACGGGGCGGATGCGGGGGGGGGCGTGACCGGGCATGGCAGGGAAAGGGCGATCTGCGTCGGCGTGCAGATCGCCAGGCAGGACGACTATGAGGCCGAGCAGGGTATGCTGGAGCTGAGGGAGCTTGCCAAGGCGGCCGGACTGAACGTCGTGCATTCCGCGCACCAGAAGCGCGGCTCGAGGGATTCCGCGTTTTTGATAGGCAAGGGCTTCGCGGAGAGCCTGGCCATGCTCAGGCAGGAGCACGACGCCACGCTCGTCGTCGTGGACGACGAGCTGTCCGGGTCGCAGGTGCGCAACCTGGAGGAGATGATAGGCACGCGCGTGATAGACAGGTCCAGCCTGGTGCTGGACATCTTCGCCATGCGCGCGAGGTCCAGGGAAGGCAAGGCGCAGGTGGAGTTGGCCCAGCACAAGTATAGGCTGCCGAGGTTGATAGGCCTGGGAGGGCAGCTCTCGAGGCAGGCGGGTTCGTCGAGGGTCATGGGCGGCGTGGGCACCAGGGGCCCGGGCGAAAAGAAGCTGGAGACGGACAGGCGCCACATCCGCAGGAGGGTGGAGGCCTTGGAGAGGGAGCTGGAGGAGCTCTCGAAGCGCAGGGAGACGGGGAGGGAGGCCCGGAGGCGGGGCGGGAGGGACATGGTCGCCATCGTCGGCTACACGAACGCGGGGAAGTCCACCCTCCTAAACGGCCTGTGCGGCAGCGACGTCTTCGTGATGGACCAGCTGT
>WRCU01000221.1 GCA_009783805.1 Oscillospiraceae bacterium | reverse complement strand
GTTGCGATCCTTGCCGGCCGGGCCGTCCCGCGCGGCCTACCTGCCTTTGCAGCCCCCGACCATGAGCTCCAGCGGATACTTGTCCTGGGCGAGCGGAAATGTGACCCGATCGTTTATCCTGGCGGACTCATACACGGCCATGACCAATTCCAAGGTCCCCAGGACGTTCTCGCCGGACAGCGAGCTGCCCTCGCCGAACGCGACCATGCGGTAGAATTCGTCGAAGATCCTGACCATGTCGCCCCTATGCGCACCATGGAGGTCGCCGCCTTCGGGCTCCGCCTTCGGGAGGAATTCCGGGTCGACCGGCAGCTCACGGTACCCGCCCCCCTGGTCGAACACCTGGATGGGTATCTTGGTCAGGTCCCCGCCCCTCCAGAGGCGCCCCTTCGTGCCGATGATCTCTATGTCCTGGTAGGCCCATCCCGGGTACGGGAGGTCCCATCCCTGCCGCCTCATGCCCCCCATGAAGGTCTCCGCGCGCATCCCGCCCTCAAACTCCACCACGGCCATGGACCCGTCCTCCACCATGTGCCCGTAGCGGTAACCCGGCGCCTTGTAGTCGGAGCTGGCCGGGTAGTCGGCCCTGTACACCTGCCCTAGGCACCATTCGGGCCTGCGGTCGTCGCAGAAGAACCTGATGCTGTCGAACGTGTGGCTGCCGTCGCTCAGCACGTCCCCCGAGCAGACGCCCCTGATGAGGTATACCTGCCCCAGCGCGCCGCTGTCCATGACCTTCTTCATGGTCCTGTACACCGCCACCTTGCGCCTCTGGTGCCCGACGAACAGGCTTATGCCCTTTGACGCGCACGCGTCCAGCATGGAGCGCGCCTCCCCCATGGAGACGGCCATGGGTTTTTCGCAGTATATGCCCTTCACGCCCGCTTGGCCGCAGGCTTCCAGGGTCATCGGCGCATGGAGGCTGTTGTGCGTGCCTATCACCACGACGTCCGGCCTCTCCTTCGCCAGCATCTCCGAATAGTCCGCGTACGTGTTCGCGCAGCCGGTCTTCTCCACGCCCTTCGCCAGGGCCCCGCCATCCACGTCGCAGATCGCCGTCAAATGGAAGTATTGCGAACCCTTCGCCGACACGGCCAGCTGCAACCCCCTATTGAGCCCCACCACCACCGTCTTGAGCCTATCCGCCATTTGCGCACCCCTCATCCTTTTTTTCGCGCGGCCACCCTCACGCCCTCATGCCTTCAACCTATCGGCCACCATCAGCTCCAGCGGGTACTCGTCCTGGCCCAACGGGAACGTCATTCGCCTACCTAACCTGGAGGACTCGAACACGGCGGTCACCAGCTCCAGCGTGCGCATCCCCTTCTCCCCGTCCATCTCATGGGGGGCCCCCTCCAGAATCATGTCGGCGAACCCGTCGAAGACGACCACCATGTCGTTGCGGCGTGCACCGTGCGGGGGGTCCACCTCAGGGCCTTTCCCGCTGGGTCTGCCCGACATGGGCAGCGCGCTGACCCCGCCCTCATGATCGTACACCCTCACCGGCGGCTCGGACGAATCGCCGCATCGCCATAGCCTCCCTTTCGTGCCGAACACCTCGATGTCCTGGTAGGCCCATCCGGGATAAGGCAGGTTCCACCCATTGACTCTGCACCGTCCGGTGAAGAGCTCGCCCCTCATCCCGCCCTCGAACTCCATGACGGCCATGGCGCCTTGCTCTATCAGGTGCCCTTGCCTATATCCCGGCCCTTCCTTCTCCTCGTTTATAGGGAAGTCGTCCCTCGTCACGTGCCCTTCCAGCCATTCGACCCCGCGGTCGCCGCTTAGGTAGAGCATGCTGTTCAATGCGTGCGACCCGTCCGACAGCATGTCGCCCGGGCAGCTGGCCCTCACCATATAGACGTCGCCGATCACCCCGTCCTCGATCGCCCGGCGCATGGCCCTATACGCGCCGGTCATCCGCCTCTGGTGGCCCACGACCATCCTGACGCCCCGGCGCCCGCACTCGGCGAGCATCTCCTTGGCCTCGCGCATGGAGACGCTTATGGGCTTCTCGCAGTAGATCCCCCTCACGCCGGCCGCGCAGGCCTCCATTACCATGCCGCGGTGCGCGCTGTGGTGCGAGGCGACCACGACCACGTCGGGCCTCTCCTTCGCCAGCATCTCACCATAGTCCGCGTACGCCTTCGCGCAGCCCAGATCCTCCGCTGCCTTCGCCAGCAGGTCGGCCTTGAGGTCGCAGACGGCGGCGAGCTCGAAGCGGTCGGAGACGCTCACCGTCCTGGCATGCGTCTTCCCCATGTTAAGCCCCACCACGACGGCTCTTAGCTTCTCAGCCATGCAAGCCCCTTTCCTGACCATGATAATATGCGTTATATGTAACATATCGGCGCCCTTTCGGGCAATCTACCGGCTTAGGGAGTAAGGGAGGCCATATGGCAGGCGCCTCGGACAAGGCGACGGTCCGCGACTTGGCGAAGAGGGTTCATGAGGTGGCCGCCTCGGACGGGGCGGAGGCCGTGAGGGAGCGTTGGCGCAGGCATAACTCCATGGAGTCCCGGGAGCCCCTGGTGCGCGTCTTCGCCTTCGCGGCCGCCGAGGTCCCGGAGGTGAGTGAGCTCACGTGCTCCGACCCTGAGCTCCGCGAGATGGAGCGGAGCCTACGGACCTCCCTTTATAGGGCGGGCCTGGGCGACGACTCCGTCCGCAACCCGTGGTTTCCGGTGAGGGCCGCCTTCTCGCGGCCCGAAAGGTACGATGCGCGCTGGGGGCCCAAGATATCGGTCGTCCGGCCCGAAACGGAACGCGGCGCCTTCGCCTTCGACCCACCCCTAAGGGGGGGGGATGACCTGTCCCTGCTGGTAAGACCCAGGCACGTGATCGACGAGGCGAGGACGGCCGAGAGACTCGAGCGCGCGCAGGACGCCTTGGGCGGGGCGCTGCCGGCCGTGGCCGACCGTACGCCTTTCTATTCCGGCTGGCTCAGCGACGTTTCGACCGAGATGGCCTTCCTGCTCGGCCTGGAGCGGATGATGCTGATGATGGCGGACGACCCGGGCTACGTGCACGCGCTGGCCGCCTTTCTGCGGGACTCGGCCATGGGCGTGTACGACGAGGCCGAGGCCGCGGGCGACTTCTCCTCCGCGGAGCAGCTGAACCAGGCGGAGCCTTACTCGCGCGAGCTGCCCGACCCTACGCCCGACCCGTCGGGCAATAGGCTGTCGCTTATGTGGGGCTATTGCGCGGCCCAGGAGACGGCCGCCATATCGCCCGCAATGTGGGAGGAGTTCATCCTGGCCTACCAAAAGCCTATCTATGAAAGGTTCGGGCTGCTCTCCTACGGCTGCTGCGAGGACCTTACCCGCCGTATCGGGCCGCTGTCCGAAGCTTTACCCAACCTGAGGCGCATAGCCGTGACACCCTGGGCGGACTTCCGGTCCTGCTCGGAGCAGATCGGGGATAGGTATGTGCTCTCCTGGCGCCCGTCGCCGACCGACATGGTGGCCAGGGGATGCGACCCCGCGTTCGCGAGGAAGGCCATACGCGAGGCCTTCAAGGTCGCATCGGCGAACGGGAACTACCTCGACGTCATACTCAAGGACGTGGAAACCGTCTCCGGCGACATGGGCGCGGTGCCCGGGTTCGTGAGGTGCGTGCGCGAGGTCAGGGAGGAGGGGTGGCTATGACGTACAGGGGGATCTGCCTCTTGGATCTGGACGGCACGCTGACCGATCCCAGGGAAGGCATCACGAAGGCGCTGCGGCACGCCCTGTCATGCCTCGGCATGGAGGTGGGCTTGGAAGGCCTAGAAGCGTACATAGGCCCTCCCCTCAGGGAGACCTTCACCAAGGGCTTCGGC
>WRCU01000220.1 GCA_009783805.1 Oscillospiraceae bacterium | reverse complement strand
GGCCATGTCCTTGACGCATAGGGAGTCGGCGCCCATCTCCGCGAGCCTCACGGCCAAGCCCGAGAAGTACCCCGTGCCGTAGGCGGGGCCGGTCGTGTAGCATATGGTCGCCTGGGCGTGCCCGCCTTCCGCCTTGCATGCCTTGACTGCCCTCTCGACGTTCCTTTCGTCGTTGAGAGCGTCGAATATCCGCACGACGTCGACCCCGTTGGCCACGCATCGGCGCACGAAGCAGTCCACC
Organism: Oscillospiraceae bacterium; assembly: GCA_009783805.1. GTDB lineage: Bacteria > Bacillota > Clostridia > WRCU01 > WRCU01 > WRCU01. The sequence goes on along the minus strand of WRCU01000220.1, from coordinate 3,675 downwards.
GTGTCGTCCGCGTAATGCCTGTAGCCCAGGAGGTTCTGCCCGCGCAGCAGCATCTGGATCTTCGTCTTCCTTATTAACTTTTTAATGGACCTAAGCCGTTCCCAGGGGTCCTCGCCCAAAAACCTTACGCAGGCGTCGAATGTGGCCCCACCCCACCCTTCGATGGACCAATAGCCGACCTCGTCCATGTGCCGGAGCGCCCCTTCCATATCGCCGTAGGTCATCCTGGTTGCTATCAGCGACTGGTGCGCGTCCCTTATGGCCGTCTCCGTTATGCCTATCCGTCTCATCCTAACCCCCGATGCGTTATTTGCGTATGATATCCGCAACCCGCCAGGCGGCCCGCGGGGCCGACCTTTGCCGACCGGAGGGCCAAGCCCCCCTAGGGCGGCGCCTCACGAGCCGGCAGGCCCGCGCCCGACCGTCACCATGATGAATCCCTTGGGCACCTTGTCGCCGGCCTTGACGGCGACGTCGGTGACCTTGCCCGCGTGGCCGGCCTTTATCTCGTTCTCCATCTTCATGGCTTCCAAAATGAGCAGGACCTGGCCCTTCGAGACCGTGTCGCCCACCGATACGGCCACGCTCAGCACCTGCCCGGGCATGGGCGCGGCCACGCCGTCCCCGACGGGGGCCCTGGCCGGCGCCTCGGCCTTGGCGGGCTCCGCGGGCGCGGCGCCTACGGCGGGGGCCTTACCGGCGGCCATGGGCGCGGTCACGCCGTCCCCGACGGGGGCCCTGGCCGGCGCCTCGGCCTTGGCGGACTCCGCGGGTGCGGCGCCCGCAGCGGGATTTTTCGCGGCGTTCGCGGGCTCCACCCCCCTAGTCGCACCTTCCGCGGCCGTCCCAACACCGGCGTCCCGCTCCTCCACCTCCACGGCGTACTCCTTGCCATTCACCTTTACCGTGAACTTCCTGACCATCATCCATCCCTCCATCGCTTTATTGGCTGCGGGCCGCGGCCTACCGCGCTCATAGCGGTATGTTGCCATGCCTTTTCGGGGGCCTGTCCTCCCTCTTGGGAGCCAGCGCCTCCAGCGCGCCCACCAGCGCCTCCCTGGTTCCCGAGGGGGCTATGACGGCGTCGACGTAGCCCCTGGCGGCGGCGATGTACGGGCTGGCGAACCTCTCCCTGTACTCCGCTACTTTCTCCCCCCTCGCCTTGGCCGGGTCATCCGAGGCGTCGATCTCCTTCTTGAACACGATGTTGGCGGCCCCCTCGGCGCCCATGACGGCTATCTCGACCGTGGGCCACGCCAGGACCACGTCCGCCCCGAGGTGCTTGCTGTTCATCGCTATGTACGCGCCGCCTATGGCCTTCCTCGTGATCACGTTCACCTTGGGCACGGTGGCCTCCGCAAACGCGTACAGCAGCTTGGCCCCATGCCTGATCACGCCCGCGTGCTCCTGCCCCACCCCGGGCAGGTACCCCGGCGTGTCGGTGAACGTCACGAGCGGCAGGCCGAACGCGTCGCAGAACCTGACGAACCTCGACGCCTTGTCCGCCGAGTCGCAGTCCAGGCAGCCCGAAAGGACCGCTGGCTGGTTCGCCACCATGCCGACGGCCATGCCCCCGATACGCGCGAACCCCACGATCACGTTCCTCGCGAAGCCTTCCTGTGACTCCAGGAACTCGCCGCCGTCCACTACGGCCTTTATTATCGACTTCATGTCGTACGGCTTCCCGGGATCGTCCGGGATCACGGAATCCAAGGCTGCGTGGTCGGCGGCGCCGTCAACCCGCCCGCATGCGGCTCCGTCCGCGCGGCCCGGCGGGTCGGACATGTTGTTGCCCGGCAGGTACGAGAGCAGTTCCCTGACGCGCGCGACGCAATCGGCCTCGTCCGTGGAGACGAAGTGAGCCACGCCGCTCACCTCGCCGTGCACCTTCGCGCCGCCGAGGTCGGAAGGCGTTATGGCTTCACCCGTCACTGTCCTGATGACCTCGGGCCCGGTGATGAACATGTGGCTCCCCCCGTCGACCATGAACACGAAGTCCGTGATCGCGGGCGAGTAGACGGCCCCGCCGGCGCAAGGGCCCATAATCACCGATATCTGTGGGATCACGCCCGAAGCCTTGGTGTTCCGCATGAAGATCTCGCCGTATCCGCTTAGGGAGTCCACGCCTTCCTGCACCCTGGCCCCACCGGAGTCGTTGATGGCCACGAACGGCGCCCCGACCTTGATGGCCAGGTCCATCACCTTGGCTATCTTACGCGCGTGCGTCTCGCCGAGCGAGCCGCCTATCACCGTGAAGTCCTGTGAGCTTGCGCAGACGGTCCTCCCCCCCACCTTGCCGTACCCAGTGACGACCCCGTCGCCGCGGACCTTCTTGCCCTGCATGCCGAAGTCCGTGGCCCTGGTCTCCGCGAAGGCATCAAGCTCGGTGAAGGCACCCCCGTCAAAGAGGGCTGAGAGCCTCTCCCTCGCGGTCATCCTGCCGTCGGCCTTCCTCTTGGCCGCGGCCTCCCCGCCTTCCCTGGCCCTCATCGAATCCATGATTTCCGTGAGCTCGCTTAGCTTGTCCTTGGCCATCTATCTCTTTTGACCCCCTTGGTCATAATTAATACCTGATGATAATACCATATACTAAAAATGCGTCAAGGGGGTGGCGGCGTAATGCGAGAACCTAATGAGCATATCAAGTTCGTTATGTTTATATCGCGAATTAGAATGGCCGAGCGGCCTGCTTATATTATACTATTGTTATATATACTAAATAATCGAAGTTAATGTAAAAATCATCTAAATCTTCATCCGGCTCTGGTTGATAGACAGAAAAACTAAATATATCTACCGATGTAGCTACTCCAGGTTCAAAGCGTCCTACGCCTCCGCCTCCGCGATTGTTAGTAACATCAATGGTAACCAACCCTTCTATTTCCCAACCATCTGTTAAATCACGTAAATATTGATCACTTTGCATATACTCATCGGTATATGTGAATGTCAAGAACGCGTCGCTAGGCACCCAATATCGCGGAACATCACGGTTTGGGTTCCCCCACAGTCTAAGAAGGGCCGTAGATTCTTTAATAACGTGACTGATTGTCAACTCCCATTTATATGTCGTTAATGTGAGTGGATTAAGTTGCGTAGTTGGCGGCGTGGCCGTGGGCGAGGCCGTCGGTGACGTAGATGGCTCGATCGTCGGCGTCGGCTCAGCCGTAGGCGTCGGATCATCCGCGATAGTCGGATCGCTTGCCGGTTCGGTTGATACCGGCGGATCGGCCGTCGGATTCGGCTCGGCCGTCGCCGTCGGTTCGCCGGATGTCGGCGGCTGTTTCGTAGGCGTCGATTCATCCGTAGACGACGGATCGGTCGTCGGCGACGCGGACGCCGGAGATAACGAAGATGATGGCGACAGGGAAGGGTCAGGTGAGACCGTGCCCTCCGCCGATTGTGACGGCGTAGGCGTAGCCGTACCGCTCGGCGGTGCGTCGTTAGAGCAAGCCGCGAGGGTGAGTGTGAATATTATTATTAGAACGACCGCGAGTACGATTGATTTGCTTTTCATGTTAATTTACTCCTTTTATACTTTTGTAAATATAAAAAATATTTGGAAAGGTAAACCGAATGCTTTAATTATGTGTGTCCCATCATCATCGCGTCCAATACCCGTAAAAAATTTATAATAATCTTTCATTGTCATCGTCGGGTTTAAAGACCACTCAT
>WRCU01000219.1 GCA_009783805.1 Oscillospiraceae bacterium | reverse complement strand
GGGGGGTTCGCCGTATGCACTGGCACGAGGCCGGGGACCGTCGTGGGCGGAACCTGCGCGGACCTGGGCCGGGTGATGGGGGCTATTCCCTCGATGACGCCGGCGAAGGCCGTGGGCGAGTTGAGGGCGAGGGGGGCCATGGGCCTGGACTTGGCGTTCGACTACGGCCAGCCCGCCAAGGCGGGGCAGTTCGTCTACGCGCATGAGCGCGAGGTGGGCGGCGGCCGTTTACTATTCATATGCAACGTGAGCAGGCGGATCGAGGTTTCGTTCAAGCTCAGCCTCCAAGGCAAGGTGACGGCCTACGACGCCGTCAGCGGCGAGGTGGGGGAGGTAGGGCTGGACGGCGGCAGGCTGCAGGTCGGCATACCCCCATGCGGCTCCGTATGCTATTTGGTGGAAGGATCCGTGGGCGGGTTCGGGGACATGCGGGGCGGATCCGGCAATGCTGGGGACGCGTCCGTCGCGGCCGGGCCGGCTGCGGGAGCCGCCCCGGCGGCGGGGACCGCCCCGTCCGCGGGGGCCAAGGCCAAGCGGAGGCTCCGCGGGGGGAAGACGCAAGGGCTGCGCATAAACCGCATACATGCGCTAGACGGCAACATGCTCACCATAAACGAATGCGCCGTCGAGGCGACCGGACTGGGCTGGGCCGACCGGGGCGTGGCGGTCACTGTGAACGAGAGGCTCATGAGGAAACTAGGCTTTGAGGCCTCGTTCCATAGGAAGCAGGACTGGCTCTTCACGGACGGGCAGTTAAAGGTGACGTATCCGGCCAAAGCGACCTACTCATTCACGGCGGAGGCCGGGGTGGGCCCCATATGGGTCGCAGCCGAGGGGCAGGGAACGTTCACGGTTTCGTTGAACGGCACGGCCCTAATCAAGTCCGGGTTCCATATCGACAGGGACATCGGCCTCTACGAGGCGGGGCGCGCGCTTAAAGCGGGCGTCAACGAGATCATGCTCGCCGGCGCCTTCGGGCCCACCAACAGCTTCGAGAGCATATACCTGAAAGGCGAGTTCAACGTGGCCCGGGTCAGGGACGGATATAAATTGGTCAGGCGGGAGGACCCCACGCTCGGCGACGTCTCGCGTCAGGGGTACCCATTCTACGGCGGCTATGTGCGGTACGAGGCCACGGCCGACTACGGCGGGCCCGGCAGCGGAAGGGCAATCCTGGCCATCGAGGGCTTCAAGGGGACCGTAGCCAGGGTGCACGTGAACGGTAGGCTCGCGGCAGTCGTGGGTTGGGAGCCCTATGAGGCGGAAGTCACCGAATTCTTGGCCGAAGGGCCCAACGAGGTATGGGTCGACGTATGCTCGTCCGGGCAGAACGTGTTCGGGCCGCACTCAAAGTCCGGGAGGCAGGGCCTCGTGCACATGGGGTCTTTCTACAACGCGGACGACGGCGCGTTCTATGGATACGGGATCGGCGGCGGGCTGGTCCTCATTACGGAGGGATGACGATGGTCAGGCTATTTGAGGGGGGCGCAATCCTGAATGAGGGCGGCGGGCTGACCGAGGTCCGGGCCGGGGACGCCGCCGCGCGGCGGGACGTCGCGGATTTACGCAAGGGCACCATCGCCTATGGGATCCTGCAAAGGCACAGCGTATCGGGAGACCCGGACGCGCTGCGCATAAAGTTCGACGCGCTGACGTCGCACGACATAACGTACGTGGGGATCGTGCAGACGGCCAGGGGCAGCGGGTTGAAGCGATTCCCGGTGCCGTACGTCATGACGAACTGCCACAACAGCCTGTGCACGGTGGGCGGGACGATAAACGAGGATGACCACGCCTTCGGGCTGTCCGCCGCAAGGAAGTACGGCGGCGTCTTCGTCCCGGCCCATCAAGCCGTGATACACCAATACATGCGCGAGACGCGCGCCGAGTGCGGCAACATGGTCCTGGGGTCGGACAGCCACACTAGGTACGGCGCCCTAGGGTCCATGGGGATAGGCGAGGGGGGCGGGGAGATAGCCAAGCAGCTCCTCGGGAAGACGTATGACCTGGCCTACCCGGAGGTCGTGGCCGTTTATCTGGAAGGATCGCCGCCGCCCTACGTGGGCCCGCAGGACGTGGCTTTGGCCCTCATCAAGGCCACCTTCGCAAGCGGTTTCGCCAAGAACAAGGTGCTCGAGTTCATCGGGCCGGCGATAGGCGGCCTCTCGGTGGACTTCAGGAACGGCCTGGACGTCATGACGACGGAGACCGGCTGCCTCTCCTCCATATGGGAGACGTGCCCGAAGGTGGAGGGCTATTATAAAGAGCATGGCAGGCCGGGCTCGTACGCCAGGCTAAGGCCGGGCGTCGGCGCATACTACGACGGGGCCGTAATGATCGACCTTTCCAAGGCGCGGCCCATGATAGCGCTGCCCTTCCACCCCAGCAACGCGTATACGATAGCCGAGTTCAAGGCGAACGCGGCCGACCTGCTGGAATCCGTCGAGCATGAGGCGGAGCGGCAGTTCGGTAAGGCGAACGTGGCCAAGGGCGCCCTGCGCGCAAAGATAGGGGGCGGCGGGCTCGCCGTGGACCAAGGCATAATAGCGGGATGCGCCGGCGGGACCTATGAGAACCTGGCCTTGGCCGCGGACATGCTGAAAGGCGGCGACATGGGGGACGGGGCGTTCTCGCTGAAGGTGTACCCCGCCAGCCAGCCCGTCCACATGGCCTTGGTGGAGGGCGGGTACGTAGGGACGCTTATCGGGGCCGGCGCCGTCGTGAAGACGGCCTTCTGCGGCCCGTGCTTCGGCGCGGATGAGATACCCGCAAACGGGCAATTCAGCGTGCGCCACACGACGAGGAACTTCCCCAGCCGCGAGGGCGCAAAGCCCAACCAAGGACAGGCCGCCTACGTGGCCCTGATGGACGCGCGTTCCATAGCCGCCACGGCGGCGATGGGGGGCATGCTGACCGGGGCGGACGAGGTCGGGCCCGCCGCCGAGGCGAAGCCGTACCGCTACGACGGCCGGCCGTACGCAAGGCGCGTCTATGACGGGTTCGGGCGCGGGACGCCAGATACTGAGCTGGTCTATGGGCCCAACATACGGGATTGGCCCGCCATGGGGGAGATGAAGGGCGACATGCTCCTATGCGTGGCCTCCGCCATACACGACGAGGTGACTACCACGGACGAGTTGATCCCGTCCGGCGACACGTCGTCTTATAGATCGAACCCGCTCAGGCTGGCCGAGTTCACGCTTTCCAAGCGTGACCCGGGGTACCATGGCAGGGCCGTGGCCGTAAAAGGCGAAGGATTCGCAAAAGCGGCATACACCGCCTTGACGGCACTGGCGGCTGGGGCAGCCGGCGGGGTGGGAGCGGATAAAAACGCGGTCACGGCGGCCGGATCCGACCCGGCGTCCGCGATGGCGGCGACGATGATAGGAAGCATTTCCACCGGATATGAGGCGTTCATGGGGGCGACGAGCGTGGGCAGCGCCGTCGCGGCGGTGAGGCCCGGGGACGGGTCGGCCCGAGAGCAGGCCGCCTCATGCCAAAAGGTTCTGGGCGGGTGGGCCAACGTGGCCGTGGAGTATGCGACCAAGCGGTATAGGGGGAACCTGATAAATTGGGGGCTGGCGCCGTTCACGGCGGACAGGGAGACGCTTTTATCCCTTGAGGTTGGGGACTTAATATACGTGAGGGGCATATGCGATGCGATCAGGGAGGGCTCCGCCGAGGTGGACGCGCTCCTCGTGAGGGGGGGCGGCCTGACGGCGCTCGCGGCTGGGGGAGGGGCTTCGGAAAACGCAGTCCCTAGGTTGGCAGCACCGCCGAAATCGTCGTCAAACGCTTCGCATGCTGAACTATATTCTAAGCCGACATCCGCATATCCCGCTGAGCCTTGCGCTATGACGCCCTCCGCGTCACCCGCCGAACCATGCGCTGAGCCGACATCCGTATATCCCACTGAGCCTTGCGCTGCGCCGCCCTCCGC
>WRCU01000218.1 GCA_009783805.1 Oscillospiraceae bacterium | reverse complement strand
TGACCCCGTACCTGCCGAAGCCCCATTCGGCGAGCGGCATGTAGGCTATGAAGTCCTCGGCGTTGATCAGGTTGTGTATGTATCCGTATGCCGCCGCGCCGCCGGCGGCGGGGTTTTGCGTCACGTTGGGGGTCGCGAACGTGTAGGCGAAGACCTTTCCCTTGCCCACGGGGCCCTCGCCCCCCACCAGCCCCGCAGCCAGGAGGTTGGCCACGGCGGCCCCCCTGCTGTGCCCGGTGACCCATACCATTACGTCATCACGGCCATATAGGCCGTTTGCGGCCATATATTCCGTCAGCCTATCGAGGACCCTGTCCTTGGCCCTGGCGAACCCTCGGTGGTCGTCCCCTTCGCCCTCACCCATGTCGAAGTTGCTCAGCCACTCATGGTTCCCCGAGGTGCCCCTGACCACCGCCGCGACCAGCGTCATCTCGGCGCCGCCCACCGTCACGGCCCTATGCCCGAACGTGTAGGCGACGGTGTCGGGGTGGCGGTCGGCGTCGGCGTCGGGGCGTAGGCCGCCTCCCGGCGCGTCCGACGCGTAGTTGTAGGACTCCAGCCCCGTGAAGCCGAGCTTCCGGAGCGCGCCGGGCCTTTCGTCGGTCCCGTTTATGAATTCGGAGGCATGGTCGCCCGGCGGGTTGTACGCCGCCGCGCTCACCACGGAGGACAGGTAGGCCAGCCCGCCGTCGAAGCCCCATGGGTCCCCCGCGAAGAGCGCGTCGTCCCATGTTACGTACGCCCCACCGCCGCCGGCCTGGGGCAGCGCGACGTAGACGACCGTGGCTCCGGCCGGATCGCCGACCGCGGCCCCATCGCCCATGGCCCCACCGCCCACGGCCCCATCGCCTATATGTCCTAGCGGATCGGCGGCGCCCCGGGCGGCTGAGCCTACGGTCAAGCCGCCGCAGGCCAACGCCAAGGCTATGGTGAGCGCCGATAAGGCCCTGCGCGGGCCTTTCCCCATCGCCGAATCCCGTCCCATGCCCGCCTCCCATCCCCCCATCCGGGCCGCGCCCGCCGCGCGGCAGCCGACGCGCCTTCTTTGCCCCACCGATTGCGGGTTTACGGCGCATAATGTAGATTCTACCGATAGCCGCGCTGACCGCCGCGGCTCAGGCTAGGTCGCCTTAATCGACTAATATAGCATCGATCGGGGTGGAGGCGCTTGGGCATGCCGAACATAGTCCTCATATACTGCGACGACCTGGGCTACATGGACCTGGGATGCTACGGGTCATCCTTCTACGAGACGCCCAACATAGACGCGCTCGCCGCGCGGGGCGTGAGGTTCACGCAAGGGTATGCGACCTGCCCCGTATGCTCGCCGTCCAGGGCCAGCGTCATGACCGGCAAGTACCCGGCGTCCGTGGGCGTGACGGACTTCATAAATTGGGGCCTGCCGGCAGGCGAGCCCGACTACCAGCACAGGGGCAGGCTCATGGACGTCCCTTACCTGCGCGCCCTGCCCAAGGGCGAGGTGACCGTGGCCGGGGCCCTGAGGTCGGGCGGCTACGCCACCTGGCACGTCGGGAAGTGGCACCTGGGCGACGTGGGCTCGCTCCCCACGGACCACGGCTTCGACGTGAACGTGGGCGGCGGCAAGTTCGGCGGGCCTTGGAAGGGCTACTTCTCCCCATACCGACTGAACGCGCTGGAGGACTCGACGGACGGCGAGTTCCTCACGGACAGGCTCACCGACGAGGCCATCGGCTTGATCGAAGGCCACGTCAAGGCCGGTTCAGGCAGGCCGTTCTTCCTAAGCATGTGCCATTACGCCGTGCACACGCCTATCATGGCGAAGGAGGCGGACGTGGCCAGGTTCCGCGTTAAGGCGGCCAGGCTGCGCCTGGACCGGGTCGACCCATTGGTGGAAGGCGAACCCTTCCCGGTCGAGTTCCTCAAGCACGCCAGGGTGACCCGGCGCATGGTGCAATCGGACCCGACCTACGCGGCGCTCATATGGAACCTCGACCAGAACGTCGGCAGGCTGCTCGGCGCCTTGGAAGGCTATGGGTTGGACGAAGGGACGCTGGTCGTCTTCTCCTCCGACAACGGGGGGCTGAGCACGGCGGACAGCTCGCCGACCTGCAACCTGCCGCTCGCCGAGGGGAAAGGCTGGATGTACGACGGCGGCGTGCGCGTACCCCTAATCGCCAGGTGGCCCGGCAGGGTGCCGGCCGGCACGGTGAGCGACGCCGTGGCCACATGCGCGGACTTCTTCCCGACCTTCCTGGAGGCCGCGGGCCTCCCCCCCATGCCCGAACAGCATCAGGACGGCTTGAGCCTGCTGCCGGAGATGGCCGACGGTGCCGGCCTGGACAGGGAGGCCGTATACTGGCACTACCCCCACTACGCCAACCAGGGCGGGACTCCGGGCTGCGCGGTCAGGTCGGGCAGGCACAAGCTCATCGAATTCTTCGAGGACGGCCGGCTGGAGCTGTACGACCTGATCGACGACGTCTCGGAGTCATTCGACCTGTCCGCGGATCTGCCGGAGGTCAGGGACCGGCTATGGGCGCTGCTCGACGGCTGGAAGCGGTCGGTGGAGGCCAGGATCCCCGAGCCCAACCCGGGCTGGGTGCCGGGATGAGGCCGAACCGGGCGCCCTGATCGGCAAGGCGCCGACGAACGGTGCATACCTGCGATGACGACGATGGGGGTATATGGCATGCGGCTGTTCATAGCCATCAACCTAAGCGAAGGGACGCGCGCGCGGCTGGTCGCGTTGCGTGACGGGCTGAGGGCGAGGTCCAGGGGGGGCAGCTTCACGGTGCCTAAAAATCTGCACCTGACGCTCGCCTTCGTCGGCGAATGCGACGGTTCGCAGGCAGAGGCCGTCGGCAGGGCCGTCGCCGAGACCGATTTCGACCCGTTCCGACTGGAAGTCGGGCGCCTGGGGCGCTTCAGGCGTGACGGCGGCGACATATGGTGGGCGGGCGTAGCCGATAGCGAGGCTTTATCATCGCTTCAAGGAAGCTTGACCGAAAGGCTCACCCATGACGGCTTCAGGCTGGACGGGCGTAGGTACAGCCCGCACATCACGCTGGGGCGGGAGGTCGTCACGGACGCCGAGCCATGGGCCATCGAGCCGTTCGGCGAGACGGTGCGCAGGATAGACCTCATGAGGTCGGACCGGGTCGGCGGCGGGGTGGCCTATTCGATCGTGCTCGGTAAGGGCGCGGGGCCGGCCTGAACGTGAGGCGGGAATCGCACTAGCCTCACGCGGCACGTCGGCATATGGGACCTTGCTAGGATGGCAATGACTTAAGCCATCTGCCGCCGCACGGCCTCCCGCGTATCCGCCAGCAACTCCTGCACCCTGACCGGCAACCCGGTGCGGCTGCTCTTGATGGCGGCGAATATAAGCGCGACCGACTGCAGGTTCTCCTCCACCCGCGTCTCCATGGGCGGCCCCCCATCCAGCCAGCGGCAGAATCTTTCGATCAGCAGGGTGTTGCGCCATTTTCCGCCCTCGGGCAGGGGAACATCCTCCCCGCTGCCCTCCGACCGCTGTTCCCTGGGCTTGCCCGGGTCATACGGGAACCACTCCATCCTGCGGTTTTGCACTGTCACGGTGGCCTTCTCGCATTCCGCGCGTATATATTCGTTCGCCCAGCCGTTCAACCCCACCGCGTTGGCCTTGGCCCCCTCATATATCGCCCGTACGCCGTTCTCAAATGCCATGGTCACCAAGCCCTGGCAGTCACCCTTGAAGTCCCCCCATGCGGGCTTCCAGGTTTGGGCGTATATGGTGTCGCACTTGGCGCCCGCCAAGTCGGCCAGGATGTCCAAATGGTGCACCGACCCCTCCACCATCAGGGCATCGTCTATCCCGTAGCGGAATTCGCCCCAATCACCGTGGTTCCGGTTGTCGCAGGTAAACCGGCACACTAGGTAGCCTAATTCGCCGCACCTGCCCGAGCGCAGCAGGTCCCGCAGGCCGGTCTTGTCCTGGTCGAAACGGTGGCTCATGG
>WRCU01000217.1 GCA_009783805.1 Oscillospiraceae bacterium | reverse complement strand
TGGGTGGGGCGGCGGAAACGTCATCGTCCTCTCGACCTGCTATTACGGCGGCAGCAGGGACGTGCGCCTGATCGTGTGCGGCAGGCTGGTCGAGGGCGCGTAACGGGCATTCACGTAACCAGGATAATCGAAATATTAAGCATAAAGGAGACGCGACGATGTCCAAGGAAAGATCCCAAGTTAAGAGGCTAGGCGGCCTGCGCGGGAGGTCGGGGGCTAGGCGCGCCCTGAGCGTGGCCATAACGCTGGCGATGCTTTTGTGCCTGCTGCCTCAGGGCGTCGCCCTGGCGGCCGGCGACTACACCGTCGTGGGTTCGGGCGACCCGCTCTTCGGCGACGAGGGCGACCTGACCGTGCGGTTCACCATCAGGGACGAGGACGGGAACGAGATAAAGACCTTCTGCGGCGAGTACGGCAAGAAGCCGGCCATGGAGGGGATGGTCTACGAGAGCGAGGGCATGGCCCCGCTGACGGCGGCCCTGGCCTTCGCCCTGGCGCATGAAAGCTTCGGGGCCAAGGTGACCGACGCCGAGTTCAGCGCCATGTTCGGCACCGACCTGGTGGGGACGCGGCGCCTCAACATGATGCACAACGTGGTATGGCACTTCATGGGGTCCGGGCACCCGCAGAGCGGCGCGAACTTCGACGCGATAGTCGCGGGTATCGAGGCCATGGTGCGCGCGTACGGCAACCGCGCGTCGGCCGTGGGCGACGCCGTCACCTCGCTCGAGATGGACTACGACGCCGCGGCCGGCACGCTCAGCTTCGGCCGGTCGGGCTACGTCCATGGGGGCGGCGGCGCGACCCTCACCTGGTCCGGCGACACGGCGGGCCTCACGGTCACGGCGGCCGGGGCCAGGCTGGCCTCCGGGGCGACCGTCTCGTTCGGCGACACCGTCCTGGTCGAGTACGACGGCTACGGGCGCGTGGACTTCGCGCTGACGGACTCCAGCCGCTCGCTCCTCATCGGCAGCCTGACGGGTGAGGTCTTCGCCCCGACGACCGTGCCCGACGGGGCCGACATATCGGAGCTGGACACGTACCAGAAGATAGTCACCGGCATGGCCGCCTTCGGGGCGGCCGTGGGGAGGATGGCCCTCATAAATGAGCGGCCCGTGGGCGACCTGACGGTGAGGAAGGCCCTCGCCGGCAGCATCGACGACTGGGGCGTCGGTGACGGGACCGTCTACAAGGCCAGGGTCCGCGACGTCACGACCGGCGAGTATTTCACCCTCTCGGGCACCGCCCCGAACTACGCCTACACCGGGACGAGCCCGACTGGGAGCGAGCTCTCGATCAGCGTCTCGCAGCCCGCGGTGATAAAAGGCATACCGGCGGGTACGGTATGCGCCGTGGAGGAGATCATTACCGCGAACGCAAATTACACGACCTTCTATTCGGGCAACGACGTGACGGTCGTCCAGGACGGCGACCACGCGGTCACCGTCACGAACACCTATGACCACGGCTACGGCGAGCTGGTCGTCAGCAAGGAGCTGGCGGGCAACTACGCCGGCTGGGGCGTCGACGGCTCGACTTACTTCTTCTTCCGCGTGAAGGATGCGACCAACGGCACCTACCTCCGGTTCTCCGGCCAGGGCCCGAACTACGAGTGCGTAGGCAACAGCGGCTCTGACGACCCCGCGACGGGCGACTTGATCAGGGTCAGCGCGGGGCAGCCGGTGACCGTGTCCGGCCTGTGGGCGGGCGTCAGGTACGAGGTGGAGGAAATCGGGGGCCCGAACTACACGGTCCGCTACCGCGGCAACGGCGCCATGTTCACCGAGGGGCAGAACACGGCCGTGACGATCGTGAACACGTACGGGCGCGGCACGGGCGACCTGGTCATAAGCAAGAGGCTGGCCGGGAGCTTCGCGGACTGGGGCGTGGGCGATTCGACCGAGTTCTCGGTGCGGGTGAAGGACGCGACGAACGGCACGTACCTGCTTTTTTCCGGGACGGGCCCGACTTATGAGTGCATCGGCAACAGCGGCAGCGGCGACCCGGCCACCGGCGACGTGATCAAGGTCAGCGCGGGCCAGCCCGTCTCGATACGCAACCTATGGTCGGACGTCCGGTACGTGGTGGAGGAGATCGGCGGGGCGAACCACTCGATCAGCTACCAGGGCAACAACGTCCTCTTCTACGATGGGCAGAACGTGAACGTGACGATAACGAACACCTACGCGCACGGTACCGGCGACCTGATCATAGACAAGGTCCTGGCCGGGAGCCACGCGGATTGGGGCGTCGATGAGTCGACGGTATTCTATGTCAGGGTCAAGGACCGGACGAACGGCAACTACCTGCTCTTCGCGGCAGCGCCTGGGGCCGACGGCAGGTACGCCTGCGTCGGCAACGACGTCGACGGGATCACGGAAGGCTACGCCGGGGCCACTGCGACTTGGCTCCCCGTGAGGGCGGGCAGGCCGCTCGCCATCACGAACCTATGGGTCGGGGCCTGGTACGAGGTTGAGGAGCAAGGGACGCCGCACTGCGAGGTGACCTACATAGGCAACGGCGGGATCTACGCCGAGGGCCAGAACAGCAGGGTCACGGTCGTGAACGACTACGAGCACGGCACGGGCGCCCTCGTCATAACCAAGAGGCTGGCGGGGAGCCACGCGGGGTGGAAAGTCGACGAAGCCACGGAATTCAAGGTGAGGGTCAGGGACGTGACCGGAGGCAACTACCTGCTGTTTAAGGCCGAGCCAGAGGCCGACGGCAGCTACCGCTGCATAGGCAACGACGTGGACGGCCTGGCCGAGAGCTACGGCGGCGAGCCCATATCGGAGCTCACCGTGACGGCCGGCAAGCCGTTGGTCATCACGAACCTGTGGGCCAACCTCGTGTATATGGTGGAGGAGGCCGGGGGCGAAGGCTACGTGGTGGAGTACGCGGGCAACGGGCTCGCCTTCCAGGATGGGCAGAACAGCACCGTGGCCGTGACCAACACCTACAGCCCGGACTACCCGAGGGACCCCGGCGAGCCCGGTGAGCCCGACGAGCCCGTGGAGCCGGACGACCCCGAGATCCCGTACACCTACGACGCGCGCGACACCACGCTGGCCGCCGCGCTGCTGGCCTTGGGCCTCGGCCTGATAGTCGCCGGCGAGTGGCTGCGCAGGCGCAAATTCAAGGCGGACATCATGTGATCAGGCATCCATGGAATGGCCTGCATAAGGAGGACATGAATGGCGAGTAGGATTGCCTTCGACGTGCCGCTCAGCGGCTTCGCGGGCGCCACGTTCCTCAACTGCTTCACCTCCGTATACTTGTTCCTCGAGGGGATCCCGCACGGGCGGCACGAAAGGCACTTCTTCACGTTCGGCACCCTGTGCGGCCACACCTCGCTGCGCTTCCGCTACGGCGGCGAGCCGACCGCGATGGAAAGGCTGCTGTGCGTACGGGACTTCTACGACTGCGGCGGCGACGCGGCCGTCGACTACCTGTTCGGGCTCGCCGGCTACGACTTCGGCCAGATGGTCGATCCGGCCGACTTTAAGGGCGAGATCGAATCAATGGTCGACGCCGGGAGGCCCGTCATAGTCGGGACGAAAGCCGCGAACGACCAATACCGCATAATAACCGGGTATGACGGCGAAATGCTCCTCTCGCCCGAGTATAAGGGTGCGCAGAGGCCGCCCGAGAACCCGCCGACGTACGACGAAATAGAGGTCCTGTACGTGTTCGGCGGGAAGGCTGAGCCGCGCTACGGCCTGCCGGACGGGCTCAGGCAGATAGTAAAGGTGATGGAGGCCAACAAGGCCGAGGATACATGGGGCACGTACCTGGCCAAGTTCGGGTCGTATCCCGAGGGCCCGGACAGCTTCATCAAGGCGGGCGCCGAGGAGAAGGCCGCGCGGATGAGGCGACTCCAGAAGTCCATGTGGGACGTGATGAACGTCCACAACTTCGCCGAGGTCTTCAGGCACCGCCACCACGACGGGCTCAGGGACCCGGCGCTCGACGAACTCCGTGCCAGGCT
>WRCU01000216.1 GCA_009783805.1 Oscillospiraceae bacterium | reverse complement strand
GGTCTACGCGCGCAGGAAGGACATATACATAATGAGGTGCATGGGCGCGACCGACCCGTTCATACGGCTGCCGTTCGTCATCGAGGGCATGGTCGTGGGCTTCTCGGGCGCCGTGGCGTCATACGCATGCCTCAACGCCCTGTACGCGGTCTTCGCGGACAAGGTCAACGAAAGCCTGCTGCGGGAAGGCATGACGCTCTTCTCGCTTATGGACGCGAAGGACTCGCCGGTGAGCGTCATGGCGCTGTACCTGCTTGCCGGGGCCTTTATCGGCTTCGTCGGCAGCTTCCTTTCCATAGGCAGGCACCTGAGGGATTAAAGTAAGTCGGGGGTAGATGATGGGGACCGGGATCGAAGGCGCCGCAGGCGTCCTGATGGGCGCCGGGGCGATAGAGGCCGCGCTGGCCAGGGAGCTGGGCGTGAAGCCCGTGCATGTCGGCAACGTGGCCGCGCTGATCGACGGGGGCTGCACGGTACCGTTCATAGCGAGGTACCGCAAGGAGGCCCACGGTTCGACGGACGACCAGCTGCTCAGGCATATGGCCGACAGGCTGCGCTACCTGAGGGACCTGGACGCGCGGCGCGCGGAGGTGTACGGCGCGATAGGGTCGCAGGGCGGGATGACGGACGCCTTGGCGGACGCCATCAGGTCGGCGGGTAGCCTGGCCGCGCTGGAGGACATATACAGGCCGTACGTAAGGAAGCGCAAGACCAGGGCGGCGGCGGCGCGTGAGCGCGGGCTGGGCCCGCTCGCGGATGCGATCTACGCGCAGGATGGGTCGGGCGGCACGCTTGCGGCGATGGCGGCTGCCTATGTCGACCCGGACAGGGGGGTCATGGCGCCCGAGGACGCCTTGGCCGGGGCCTCCGACATCATCGCGGAGGCCGTCTCGGAGGACGCCGGGGTAAGGGCCATGCTCAGGAGGCGGATGGGTGCCGAGGGCAAGGTGCTCGTGACCGCGGTCGGCGAGGGGAACCCCACATACTCCATGTACTCCGGATTCACCGGGGACGTAGGGTCGATGAAGGGCCATTGGGTGTTGGCCATAAACCGGGGGGAAAGGGAGGGGTTCCTCAAGGTGGCGCTCGACTGCGGCGACGACGGGGCCAAGGCGGCCATACGCGGCAAGGTCGTCAAGGGCGTCGGCGAGTGCTCCGAGTTCGTCGGGGAGGCCGCGGACGACGCCTATGACAGGCTCATAGCGCCCTCGATGGAGAGGGAGTGGAGGGCCGCGATGACCGACCGGGCCTGCGAGCGGGCCATACGGACGTTCGCCGACAACCTGAGGCCCGCGCTGATGCAGCCGCCCGTCAAGGGGGCCGTGGTGATGGGCTTCGACCCCGCCTACAGGACCGGCTGCAAGGTCGCGGTGGTCGACGGGACGGGCGCGCTGCTGGAGACCGGGGTCGTGTACCCGGTGGCCCCGCACGGCGACGCGGCCGCGGCGGCCAACGAACTATCGCGCATGATAAGGAAGCATAAGGTGGGGGTCATCGCCTTGGGGAACGGCACGGCCTCCAGGGAGTCCGAGGCCTTCCTGGCGGGGCTGGTCAAGGGCTTCCCGGAGGTGTCCCTCTCCATAGTGAGCGAGGCCGGCGCGTCGGTCTACTCGGCATCCAAGCTGGGAGCCTCCGAGTTCCCCGGTCTGGACGTCTCGCTGCGCAGCGCCGTCTCCATAGCCCGGCGCCTGCAGGACCCCCTGGCGGAGCTCGTCAAGATCGACCCTAAGTCGATGGGGCTGGGGCAGTACCAGCACGACATGCCCGAGGCCAGGCTCGGGAAGGCGCTGACCGAGGTCGTGGAGGACTGCGTCAACGCGGTGGGGGTGGACTTGAACACGGCCTCGCCGGAGTTGCTTTCGTATGTATCGGGGCTGGGCCCGGCGACGGCGTCGGGCATAGTGAGGTATAGGGACGAGAACGGCCCGTTCGCATACAGGGGGCAGCTGAGGAAGGTGCCCAGGATAGGCCCCAAGGCCTACGAGCAGTGCGCGGGCTTCTTGCGCGTCCCCGGTGGGGGGAACGCGCTGGACGCCACGGGCGTCCACCCCGAGTCGTATGGCGCGGCCGAGGCGCTGCTGTCGGCCTGCGGATATTCGGTCGCCGACGTGGCCGGCGGAGGGTTGGGGCCCATCTTGGACAAGGTGCGCGGAATAGGCGAGAAGACCTTGGCCGACCGCTGCGGCATAGGCGTGCCGACGCTCCTGGACATAGCCGCCGAGCTGGCGCGGCCGGGCCGCGACCCCAGGGAAAGGCCGCCGAAGCCCGTGTTCCGTGGGGACGTGACGGAGATAGCCGACCTGAGGGTGGGCATGTCCGTCAGGGGCACCGTCAGGAACGTCACCGACTTCGGCGCGTTCATAGACATAGGCGTGCACCAGGACGGCCTCGCGCATGTCTCGGAGATAGCCGACAGGTACATAAGGCACCCTTCGGAGGCCCTGTCGGTCGGGGACGACGTGGACGCGACGGTGCTGGCCGTCGACGCCGAGAGGAAGAGGATATCCCTGAGCCTGAAAAGGCGGCCCGATACGCGACCGAGCCATTGACCCGGGCGTTGCGATATAGGCACGTGGCCCAGGCATGTGACGCTAGCGCGCGACCCGGGCATGCGACCCGGGTGCGGGGGACCCATGCCGCACATGCGGGGGGGACCCATGCCGCACATGCGGGGGGGACCCATGCCGCACATGCGAGGGGAAGGCCCGCCGGCGCTCGCCATCCGGGCGCCTTCGTGATATATTGGCCTATTAAGCCGTCTTTGACGAAGGGCGCCGTATGAGTGACCTGGACAGGTACATCAGGAAGATAAAGGCCATACGCGATTACACGTTCGGCGAGGAGGTGGGGAACGCCATCACGCACGGCGCCATGGCCCTCATCACCCTCGGGGGCATAGCGCCGGCCTCGATCAGCGTTTTTTCCAGGCTAGGGACGCTAGCCGCGGTCGGCACCTCGATATTCATGTGCTCGATCTTCCTCATGTTCATGTTCTCGTCCATATACCACAGCATGGCGGCGGACACCAAGCATAAGGTCGTTCTGCAGATCCTCGACCACATATTCATATACGTGGCCATCGCGGGGACCTACACCCCCATCGCCCTATCCGTGATCGGCGGCGCGCCGGGGATAGTCGTGGCCTCGCTCCAATGGGGGATGGTGTTGTTCGGGGTGCTCTACAAGTCGCTCTCCCGCCGCAGCATCCCGAAGGTTTCGCTCACGATATATCTGGTCATGGGATGGTCGATCCTGTTCGTCTCGCCCATGTTCTTCCGGAACGCGAGCCTGGGGATGCAGCTGCTCTTGTTCGGGGGCGGCGTGTTTTACTCAGGCGGGGCTTATTTTTATAAAAAGAAAGAAAAGATGTTCTTCCACATGGTTTGGCACCTTTGCGTGAACCTCGGCGCGCTGTGCCATTTTTTGGGGTTGCTAATGTTCTTGTGACGGGTAGGGCGGCACATGGGGGCCGCCTAGGCGAAAAAGGCGATTTGGGAGGTCGGGAGGGCGTAAGGCATGGGGAAGGCTGCCATGAATCGAAGGTTGAAAGGCTTACTGGCGGCGTTCGCCTCGCTGGCCTTGGTCTGCGCCCTTGCCTTGACGTCGGTCACCTACGCCATCGCCGGAAGGCTGGCCGACGCCGGGGAGCAGCTTTCGGAGGCTAAGGGCAGGGACGACCGGGTCAAGGGGGAGCTCGGCAAGCTGAGGGACTCCAAGGACGCGCTATTAAGGCAACTGGAGGAAGGCGAGCGCGAGAGGCGGCGGCTGGAGGATTCCCGAGCCGCCCGGGAGGCGGAGTACGGGGAGATCATAGGCTACCTGGATGAGCTGGAGTATGCGATACGGGTGAACGAGCTGGACCTCGCGCAGGCGGAGGAGGAGTATGGCTACATGCTCTCGCTGCTCAAGGCCAGGTTCCTGGAGATGTACCAGAGCAGCAGGACGAGCCTTTTCCAGTCGGTCATAACCTCGAACTCGCTGACCGAGGC
>WRCU01000215.1 GCA_009783805.1 Oscillospiraceae bacterium | reverse complement strand
TGAATCCTATGTTGACCTTTTTCGCCATATGCCCTCCTTATGGTCACGCCTACGCCCTCACCTTTAACCACGCCGCCGTCCCGCGCCAGCGCGCATGGACGCGGCCAGCCCGTCACCGTCCGAGCAGGGCCTCCATGTAGGATAGGCCGCGGGCGGCCGCCCGGTCGACGCGGCCGGCGTCCCCCCCATGGTTGGACAGCTCCAGCTCCTGCGTCAGGAACCCGCCGTATCCCGTGTCCCTCAGGGTAGAGACGCATCCCCGGATGTCGACGGTCCCCATTCCCAGCTCCACCGACTCATGGCCCGCGTGGTCCTTCACGTGCACGTTGAAGACGCGACGCCCGAAGGCCTTGGCTACCAGCTTAGGGTCGACGCCGGATAAGGCGAAGTGCCCCGTGTCCAGCGTCATGCCGATAAAAGGGTCGTCGATGCGGTCGAACAGGTGTTCGTAGTCCTGGGCATACTGCATCCAATTGCCGTGGTGGTTCTCTACGGCGAGCCTGATGCCGCGCCCGCGCAGGTGGGGGATGAGCCCTTCCAAGGCCTCGGCGTAAGGCCGGAACCGCTCGCCGGACCTGCTCGGGCCGCCGATCACGAGCACGTCGGCGCCTAAGGTCGCGGCGGCGTCGATCGCGGCGTGCGCGTACCCCACCAGTCCCGGCAGGTCGGGGCCGGTCGAAAGGCCCCCGATATGGAGGCCGCTGCAGCGTAGGCCCAACTCGTCGAAGTCGGCCTTCATGGCCTCGGCGGACTCGGTCCTCAGGCTGTGCCCATGGAACAGGGCGGTTTCGGGCGCCATGGCGATCAGCTCGACGTGCGTGAACCCGGCGCCGCGCGCCTTCCTAAGCGCCTCGCGCCGGCCGAGGCCCGCCCAGCATACGGTGGATATCGAAAGCCTCATGTGGGTTACCCCTTCGCCTCGCCGTTTTCCAGCCAGGCGCACTCCCCCTCGGTCAGCCGCAGGTTCAGGGCGTCCACGATCTCGCGGATTTCCTTCCCGCTCGCGGCGCCGACGATGGGGTATACCTTGAGGCTCTGGCCCAGCAGGTAGGCGAGGCCGATCTGGGGCACGGTGCAGCCCTTGGATGCCGCCATCTCCGTGGCCCTGTCCAGCCTGCGGAAGTTCACCTCATGGGCGTAGGCGTGCCTGGCCGCCCCGTCCAGCGTCTCCATGTGGTTCTCCCTGGTGACCCTGCCGGACAGCATGCCGCGCCCCAGGCTGGAATACGCGAACACGGGGATGCCGTTGGCGGCGTAGTACGCCCTGGCTTCCCCGCCGCCTTTCCCGCCTATCGTGACGCAGCCGTGCCAAGGCTCGTTGACCTGCTCGCACAGGCTGAGGTTGGGGCTGGTCACGGTCATCGGCGTCTTCCCGTTGGCGGCCGCGTACGCGTTCGCCTCCGCCATGCGGGCGTGCGTCCAGTTCGAGCCGCCGAAGGCCTTGATCCGGCCCGCCTCGCGGTGCTCATGCAATGCGTCGACTATATGGCTGACGGGGACGCTCAAGTCGTCCCTATGCAGGACGTACGCGTCGATGTAGTCCGTCCTGAGCCTCCGCAGCGACTCGAGCAAGTCGGATGTGATGTCGTCGCGGTTCACCTTCGAGCGGTCACCCTCCGGATGCGCGCCCTTGGTGAGGATGAAGACGTCCGCCCGGTTGCCGCGCTCCTCCATCCACCGCCCCAGGGCCATCTCGCTTTGGCCGCCGTAGTATATGTGGGCCAAGTCGAACGCGTTGATCCCGCTGCCCATCGCGTCGTCCAGCAGGGGGGCCGACTTGTCGTAGTTGTCCGTCCCTATGATCATGGTCCCCATCATGACGTCGGAGATGGGCTTGCCGCTCGCGGTCGTAAATTTCGGGTACATCGCCGTAGACCCCCTTGGGCTGCTTATTCGAACGGATACCGAAGATGGTTGTCGAACCTTATCCTGTCCATCGTCTCCATGATGGAGACGGTCTCGTCCAAGGGGATGATGGGCGACTCCTTCAGGCCCTTCCCCAGGCACGCCATCACCTCGGCGGCCTCGAACTGGAACCCGGACGACTCGAACGGGAAGTCCATTTCCTTGCGGCCGTCGGCGTCGCTCAGTATGACCTTGCTGCCGTGCCAGAACCCGGGCAGCGCTATGCTGCCGGAATCACCGCAAATGTACGCGTCCTGGGCCATGTTGAGCCTTATCGACGAGGTCAGGCACGCGTTCCTCCCGTCCCCGTAGCTTAGGAGGCAGTTGGTGGTCTCGTCGACGCCCGTGGACCCGATGTCCATATGGGACTGGATGCGGGAGGGGGCTGAGCCGAAGGCCATGCTGCTGAGGGAGATCGTGTATATGCCGACGTCCAGCAGCGCCCCGCCCGCGGATTCCGGGTTGAAGAGGCGGCTCTCGGGGTCCACGCCGGCCTTGAAGCAGAACGATGCGGTCACGTGGCGTACCTCTCCGATGGCGCCCTCCGCCAGGAGCTCGCGCACCTTGCGCAGCGAGGGGAGGAACCTGGTCCATATGGCCTCCATGAGGAACGTGCCCTTGGAACGCGCCAAGGCCACGACCCTCCGCGCTTGGGAGGCGTTGACGGTGAACGGCTTTTCGCAGAGGACGGGCTTGCCCGCCTCCAGGCAGGCGACCATGGCCTCCTCATGCTGGGGATGGCGCGTCGCTATGTATATCGCATCCACGTCCGGGTCCCTCACCAAGTCCCCATATCCGCCGTAGGCCTTTGCGAACCCGTAAGCCTTGGCGAAGGCCTCGGCCCTGCCCAAGTCCCGCGACGCGACCGCGTGGGGGACAGCCCCATCCAACGCGGCGAGCCCCTTCGCGAAGCTGTTCGCGATCCCGCCGGGCGCCAACACGCCCCACTTGAATGCACCCATACCGTCACCCCTGACCCGTTGATCCCCTTAGTATACACCATACGGCCGAGGCAATAGGCTCCGCGTCCATGGGGCGTGGTATAATCGCACATGCGCCGCATGGGGCCCGCCCGACGGGCTAGGCGCGGATCGGGGGTGAGGTCGGGCCTTGAGGGCATACGCATTCGTCGGGCCCAGCGGTACCGGCAAGAGCCATAGGGCGGCGTGGCTGGCCAAGGAGCGCGGGATAGGCCTCATCATAGACGACGGCCTGCTTATATGCGGGAACAGGGTCCTGGCCGGGTCGTCGGCCAAGAAGGAAAGGACCAAGCTGAGGTCCGTGAGGAAGGCGATCTTCACCGACCCCGTCCACGCGGGGGAGGTGGCCGCGGCACTGAGGGGCAGCGGGGCGGAGTCCGTCCTGATACTGGGGACCTCCGAGGGGATGGCCGAGATCATAGCCGAAAGGCTCGGCGTCGGGCCCATAGCCGAGTTCATCCTCATAGGGGACGTGGCCACGGAGGCGGAGATAAGCCAGGCGCTCACGACGCGCAGGGAGCATGGCAAGCACGTCATACCGGTGCCGTCATTCGAGATAAAGAAAGACTTCTCCGGATACTCGCTGGACCCCCTCAGGGTGTTCAGGCGTCGCCCCCGCGGGAGCATGTTCGTTGAGGAAAGCTCGGTGGTCAGGCCTACGTTCAGCTACCTGGGGAGCTACACCATCTCCGACTACGCGGTCTTCCAAATAATAGACCACGTCGCGTCGGGCATGGAGTCGATCGCTAAGGTCGCGCGGTTCAAGGCCGAAAGCCATTTCGGGGAGCTGAGGATGGAGATCGACTTGACGCTATACTACGGGTACGCCGTGATGGATGAGCTGGCGAAGGCCCGCAAGGCCATCCGCGCCGAAGTGGAGAGGCTGACGGCCCTGAACGTCTCGTCCGTCGCCATCCTCGCCAGGAGCATCGTGCCTAGGAAGGCCTAGATCCCGCCTGTCATAATGCCCGTCATTGCGAGGAGCCTGTAGGCGACGAAGCAATCCCGCCCGTCATTGCGAGGGGCCTGTGGGCGACGAAACAATCCCGCCCGTCATTGCGAGGAGCCTGTAGGCGACGAAGTAATCCCGCCCGTCATTGCGAGGAGCCTGTGGGCG
>WRCU01000214.1 GCA_009783805.1 Oscillospiraceae bacterium | reverse complement strand
TCGCCTACGGGCTCCTCGCAATGACGGGCGATGGGCTCAGGATGGCATTAGTACCGTCATTGCGAGGAGTGCAACGACGTGGCAATCTCGCTCCTCGCAATGACGGACTACGGCGCGCCCCCGTCATTCCCCTTCTCCGGGGCGGCCGCCCCCATCCGCGAGATGGAATCTTCGGCGGCGTTCAGCCTATCTTCTATGCCGGATAGCAGGTCATCGTGGCGCTTCTTTAAGAGGGCGTATTCTTGGGTCAGGACCTTCGCCGCCTCGGCGCCCTTGGTTATGGCCGCGGTCTGGACGAACGATATCAAGAGGAGGAGGAACAGGACGCAGAGGAATATGGTGTTGACGGGCTCCTTTATATGAAGGGTCTCGGACAGCCAAAACAGCCCGCCCGGCCAGGCGGACGCGAGGATGAGCATAAGGCTCATGAATATCCAGGTCAGGGAATACGATAGGGCCAGCTTCCGCAGAATGACCATTCTGAGGATGAACAAAAAAAAGGCGGAGGAGGCAGCGAGCAGTATTATCTGCAGGGTCTTATCCATACGGGCTGACCCTCCCTGGATTTATCCCGCCTGCCTGATGCGGGCTTTTTGGAAATGGCGGCGAGCGCGATCGCGATGCTGACCTTTACCATGTATAGGGCGGAGTCCATGCCGGCTATGGATGACTTGCCCCCCATGCGCACCCTCATGCGGACGGGGACTTCCGTGACGGCCATGCCGAAGCGCCTTGCGGTGACCAGGGTCTCGGGCTCCGGGTAGTCCGTGGGGTAGTGCGACGCGAAAAGCTCGATCGCCCGCCTCCCGCATGCGCGGAATCCGGAGGTGGGGTCCTTGACCCTCATGCCCGTCGTCAGCCTTATCAGCGCGGAGAGGATGCGGATCCCGACCCGCCGGGACGCCGTGGACCGGAACCCCCCCTCGGACAAGAAGCGCGACCCTATGCATATGTCGCTGCCCCCGCCTATGACGCCGTCCACGAGCGTCCCGACATAGCCGGGGTCGTGCTGGCCGTCGCCGTCCACCTGCACCGCCACGTCATAGCCGCCCTCATGGGCGTATCGGTAGCCGGTTTGGACGGCCCCCCCGATCCCCAGGTTCACGGGGAGCCTGAGGACCGCGACGTCCTTCCCCATGCGGCAGTGCGCCGTCCCGTCCGTGGAGCAGTCATCGACCACGAGCACGTCATGGCCCGGGCATTTTTGCCTTAGCTCATCCACGAGGCCCGGCAGGCTCTCCGACTCATTGTAGGCCGGGATAATGACCAATACCCTCATACGGCCGCGCGGCGCGCCCACCCCGCTTTCAGGCGGACGGAAACCCATCCCGCGGCGCGCTCCAAAAGGTGCGCGCAGCCGATCATCAGGAAGAACATGGTCAGGTACGCGTACCTGTTCTCCGGTATGAACATGAGGTGTATGCAGTGGTGCGCCAAGCCGCACAACAGCCATGCGAAGGGCGGGCCGCGCCTTAAAAAGGACAGGGCCAGGCCCAGCACCCCGAGGGCGACCACCGCGAAATGCGCCGCGACGCCGAGGGTACGGCCCAGGCCCGGATCGCCCGGCAGCCATAGGCTGCCCAACATATGGGCCGACTTGCCCGCCGTGTACCAGCGCAAGTATTTTAGCGGTTCATCCCTGAGGCCGGCCATGAGCCTATCCATGCCGATGGACGTCTGGTCGTCGGGGTCATAATCGTCCGGGACATCCTCCATGAGCCCTTCCATGTCCGGGTAGGTCCCGGCCAAGAAAGCGTTGCCCGACCCGTTGGACGTCGGGATGAACGCGCCGAGCGTAACCGCGTTCCTTATCCACCACGGCGACATGAGCGCCAGGAAGCCGCATAGGCAGGCCGCCGAGGCCTTGAACAAGGGCGCGAGGCCGCGCGGGCTTTCGGGAGGCGTCTTGCGCCTTGCCCTTTTATTATGGCTGACGGTTTGGATGAGCCTTATGGCTATGGGGATCACGCATATGGGCGCGATGGCGGGCCTTAGGAGCACGCAGGCCGCGAAGGCCGCGCCCGCCGAGACGGCCGCGGCGGCCGTGCGGAAGCCGGGCCCCTCGGCGCGGATCCCGTCGAGCGCCATCTGCATCAGCAGCATGTATAAGGCGGCGAAGGTCAGGGAGACGGTCTCCGTGAGGATGAAGTAAGGCGAAAATATGTATACGCGGTATAAGGCCGCCATCCCGCAGAGCGCGAGCGGCGGAAGCCTGCCTGCGAACAGGCGCCTGCCCAAAAGGTATGCGAGCAATGGTGTCGCCAGTCCGCCCATCAGGGCTTGGAAGATGCGGACCGACGCGACCATCCCATCTTCGGTCCCCGTGATGAGATAGGCGGCCGAAAGGAGGAGCGGGTACCCGGGGGTCACGCGGGCGTTCGGGACGCCGGGCTCGCCGCCTTTCGGATGCCCATGGTAGACGTATCCGTATATCCCGTCGTCCACCAGCTGCATGGCCATCATCGCATAGTTCCTGGCGTCCCCCCGCAGGTCCGTCTCATGGAGCTTCCCGTCGTCGAGGATGAAGGAAAGGCGCAGAAGGAGGCTGACCATGATGATCGCGGCGAGCGCGGACGCCGCCATGATGTCGCGGGGGCCTTTATGCTTGCCCGGGACTCCCCCGCTATTCGGGTCATCCCTACGGGGCAAGGCGTGTGTTGATGGCATGGGACAAGGATACCAATAAAGGATGGCCGCTTCAATGAGCCTGGCCGCCGAACGGGCGTTTGAAAAAGCCCCCCAAAAGGCTTAGCATATTGGGGGGCCTTCCGGCCCTCGGGCAGTCGGCGTCTTTGCGTGAAAAAAGTGGGGGGGTAGGGGCATAGCCATCAAGCCTAGGGACAGCAAAGCCTTATTAATAGCCTTGACGGCGGCGATCGTCTTGGGATCCGTGACCGCGGCTTGGGCTTATTTGGCCAAGCCCGACCGTGGGCTGCAGCCGAACGGGGACTCAGGCTACGCCTCGGCCGACGCCGGCGCGGGCGATGAAGGCGGGGGCGGCATATCGCCGGCCGCCATCGAGTCGGGCATGGGGTACGCCGTCGCCGGGATCGCGGACACGGGGCTTCTGGTGCTCGTGAACGGCGACCACGCCATAGGGGCGGAGCCGGAAGCGGGCACGATCGTCTCGGCCTGGCCGGACATCCCGGTGATAGCGACGGACGTAACGCTGCGCTCGGACGTGGCGGAGGCCATGGCGATCATGGTCGAGGGGGCCCGGGAGGCGGGGAACGGGTCTTTGTACCTGAGCAGCGGCTACCGTGACGGCGAAAGGCAGGGGGACATCTATGACAGGGCCGCGGACAAGTCGTTCGTGCAGCCGCCCGGTCACAGCGAGCACCAGACGGGCCTCTCCGCCGACATAATGGTGGTCGGGGTGACGCAGGAAAAGATGGGTGAGTCCCCCGAAGGCAGGTGGCTGGCCGCCAACTCCTGGCGGTACGGATTCATACTGCGCTATCCGAAGGACAAGCAGGCTATCACGGGTATATCCCATGAACCGTGGCACTTCAGGTACGTCGGGCAGCCCCACGCCGCCTATTGCCACTCGAAGGGCGTCTGCCTGGAGGAGTACCTGGGGATCCTAAAGGACGAAGGCGGTTATTCAATGGAGCTCGAGGGCAGGAGGTACACCGTCGTCTATGGCCGGCCGGACGGCGATGGGGTGGTTTGGGGGCCGGATCCTCCCAACGTGTCCGTATCCGGCGACAACCTAGGCGGGTACGTGTTCACCGTGTGGGATTGGGTATGATGACAGGGATGATGGCTAAGGTAAAATATTATAGGATTAATAAAAGTTCATATATTGAATGGGGGATGGGGAGTATGGACGAGATATTCAGGCGCAGGAGCATCAGGGCATACAGGAAGGGCGCGAAGGTAAGCGGGGAAGACGTGGAAAAGCTGTTGAAGGCCGCCATGGCCGCCCCCTCCGCGTGCAATACTCAGCCGTGGGGGTTCATCGTGGTGGATGATGAGGCGGGCCTGCTGGAGATAGCGGACGC
>WRCU01000213.1 GCA_009783805.1 Oscillospiraceae bacterium | reverse complement strand
GATGAGTCGCCGGGCCGCTGGGTAGCCGGGCCTCCGGGTCTTTGGGCCGCAGGACCGCCCTATCCGCCCAGCAAGGCTTCCGGCCCCACGGGCACCGCGAATCCCAGCCTACCGAAAGCCTTCAATATGCCCATGTTCGATACGATGCCGTGCGCGTTCCAATAATAGTTCCCGATCGTCTGCTCATACCCGCCCCACCTTTTTCCGTCGGGATGCGGATTGGCCCTCTCCCAGGCCTCGATCTCCGCCTCAGGCGCTATATGGAGCCCGGCGGTCCCGCGCAGGGTCACGACGATCGCTTCCAGGTCCTTGTCCACGGCTTCCTTAAATGCCGGATAGCGCCCGCTATCGGGCGAGCCGACGTAGTATGCCGGCTTCGGCATCCAAAAAGGCCAACCGGCAGGGTCGTACGTGGCCGGGTCGAACGAGGAGAGGTCATAATCGGGCACTCCGTTGAGCAGCACCTTGCCGCTCGCGCCATGCAGCGCTTCCAGTTCGCCGGCCCTTCGGCGCAGATCACTGCCCGCCTCCCCATACCGTAATATGAAGCTAGAGAGCCGCTTGGTCACCCCCACGTCGGCCGCCGACGCCTTGCCCGGGTCGTAGTGGAACCATGGCAGATGGGAGTGGCCGTCGTTCGTGGGTACCCCCTGCATCCCCACCCAGCCGTCCCCCACCGTGTGGGCGCCCGAGGCGAGGTACCTAAGGATGCCCCCAACCATCGCGTCCTTTACGGCGCCCGCGTGGTCCCCGACGGCGTCCAGGTAGTCCAATGCGATGCATACGGTGTACGGGGCCGAATCGGGGTTCCAATTGTTGCACTCGATGTTGTGCCCGAAGCCCCCGTCCCCGTTTTGGTAGCTGGACAGGACGCTAAGGTACTCCTCTGGGTCCCCCCCCTCGAGCAGGAGCCTCCACCTGGCGTAGTCGATCGGCCTGGCGCCGCGGTGGACGAGCTTCCGCAGCCTCATGAAATCCTCGAACGTTAATGTCTCCAAAGATCCATCCCTCATTATTGCTGAATGCTTTCGCAATATTACACCATCAAAACGTCGTGAACATCGTGAAGCCCGATATCCCGCTATCCGCGTACGCCAATCACGCATATTTCAAGTTAAATATGTGCGACTTCGGCATACTACGTAGGTTCAACCCCGAAAGGTCCGTCCTGACATCAATGGATCATGGTAAAAAGGATATACTGCCTTTATATGCGTTCTGGAAACTGAGGGATTGGTTGAGGGAGTCGATGGATCCATATTAACCATGTAAAGTGAAAGGATCATATCCATGGGAAGCCATCGCGTTTATGGGGGCGACGCTTCAAAGGCCCTGTTCCTGCTGGGGGGCGTGGGCACGGGGAACGTCTCGATCGGCGCCAGGGGCCAATTGGCGGACTGGGAGATATTCAACCGCCCTAATAAGGGAACCAGCCTTAATAATACGTTCTTCTCCATCTACGCAAAGGCCAAGACGGGGGAGCCCGTGGCGCGCGTGCTGGAGTCACGGCTGCGGAACGCCGGCGAAGGGATCGTGCCCGGACTGCCTAGGCTGGCGGATTCGACGATGCGCAGCGAGTACCCGTTCGTGTGGGTCGACTTCACGGACGAAAGGCTTCCCGTGAAGGTCACGCTGGAGGCGTACACGCCGTTCATACCGCTGGACCCGGAGGATTCGGGGATCCCTTGCGCTATCCTGAGATACAAGGTAAGGAACGCCTCGCGCGAGAGCGTCGACGTGACCGTCGCCGGCTCGTTCACCAACCCGGTCGGCCTGTGCGACATGGACAGGTTCGGATGGCCCGAAGGGCACGACCATTCCAGGAACGTGAACGAGGTCAGGAGGCAAGGCGGCCTTACCGGGATGCACATGCGCTCGTCGGGCTTCGCGCCGAATGAGTTCAAGTTCGGCGACATGTGCGTCTCCACGCCCGACCCTTCCGTCACGGCCAAGCCTTATTGGTACGAGGGCGGTTGGTTCGACGGCATACAGGACTTTTGGGACGATTTCCGCAGGGACGGCCTGCTCGGCGAAAGCCCGACGCACGATGGGGTCGACTCCGACTTCACGAGTATAGACACGTCAAAGAAGCCGAAGGTAGGCACGATCGGCGTATATAAGGAGATCGAGGGCGGCGCCGAGGCGGACTTCACCTTCATCCTCAGCTGGCATTTCCCCAACAGGGTAAGGGCATGGGACTTCCCCGGGCCGACCGACGGCGGGACCCCGACCGTCAGGAACATGTACGCCACGCGCTTCGACGATTCATGGGGCGTCGCAAGATATGTCCACGAGAACATCGGGCGGCTCCACGGCGTCTCGAAGGCGTTCAGCGGGGCGATGTACGGCGGTACGCTGCCGGAATCCGTGATAGACGCGGTCGCCTCGAACATCACGGCGGTCAGGAGCAACACCTGCATGTGGCTCGAAACCGGCCACATGGCGGCATGGGAAGGCTGCAGTGCCAAGGCGGGCAATTGCTTCGGCACGTCCACCCACGTCTGGAATTACGCGCAGACGATGGCCTTCCTGTTCCCTTCGCTCGAGCGCAGCGCGAGGGAGGTCGAGTTCTGCCTGGAGACGGACGGGGAAGGGAAAATGGACTTCCGCACGAACGCCGTGTTCGGCCTGCCGAAATGGGGCGTCTTCGCCTCGCCCGACGGCCAGCTCGGTGCGATCATCAGGGCGTACAGGGAATGGAGGCTTAGCGGCGACGACGGATTCCTTGGAAGGGTATGGCCCGGCGTTAAAAGGGCCCTGGACTATGTAGCCGCCAATTGGGACAAGGGCGAAACCGGCGTGATGGAGGGAAAGCAGCACAATACGTATGACATAGAGTTCCACGGCGTAAGCTCCATGTCATGCTCGTTGTATTGCGCCGCCCTCAAGGCGTGCTCGGAAATGGCGGACTATATGGGGGACGGCGGGTCGGCCGGGAGGTACTCGCGGCTATGCAAAACCGGCGGCAGGGCCATGGACGCGCTTTTATGGAACGGCGAATACTATGCGCAAAAAATCGGTGACGTCAATGAATATAAATACCAATACGGCGACGGCTGCCTTTCCGACCAACTGTTCGGGCAGATGCTCGCGCACGTGGCCGGTTTGGGCTATGTATTGCCGGAAGGGCACGTCAGGGAGGCGATGAAGTCGGTCCATAGGCATAACTTCCGGGAAGGCTTCGCGGAGTTCCACAACGTGCACCGCTCATATGTGCTGAGCGACGAGAAAGGGCTGATAGCCGGGTCATGGCCCCGCGGCGGCCGCCCGGACTTCGCGTTCGTCTATTGCGACGAGGTATGGACCGGCATAGAGTATCAAGTCGCGGCGCACCTCATATATGAGGGGCTCGTGGATGAGGGCCTGGGGATCGTGGGGGCCGTGCGCGAACGCTACGACGGGCATAGGCGCAACCCGTGGAGCGAGGTCGAGAGCGGCGACCACTACGCGAGGTCGCTTTCGTCATGGGCCGTGCTCACCGCTCTGAGCGGATTCAAGTCCGACATGGTGAATGGGGAGATCCATTTCGCCCCGAAATTGGGCGCCGACGATTTTTCGGCCTTCTGGTCTTCCGGCACGGCGTGGGGCACGTACAGCCAAAAAAAGGACTCGGCTACGGGCAGGCATGACCGGAAGGTCGACGTGCTGTACGGCAGCCTGGACGGCGTTAGGGTATACGCGGACGGCGAGGAGGTGGCGTTAGTAGCGGTTTAGCCTAAACGCCATGACCGTGACCCAATGAGGTATATGGAAGACGTCCGGCAGCGTGCCCATGTACGCCCTATGCTCATCCGACCATTCCGCTATCCTTCCCTTCGGCAGGGACGACGCGCCGATCCCACGGCATGCCAGCATGCGCCCGTGCCAGCTCTCGGGCGTGAACGGCAGGGAGACCGTGAAGCCCGTCAGGCTCAGGCACACGAAAAGGTCCCCCGACCAATCCGGCTCCCTCAACTCGCAGCGCCTCATGCCGCCACCGGTCCATGCGGGATTATACTTAAGGATCAACCCCTCGCTC
>WRCU01000212.1 GCA_009783805.1 Oscillospiraceae bacterium | reverse complement strand
GGGAGGCGATCCCGTGGCCTTCCGCGGGAGCCTCGACTGGGGGGCGTAGCCGACCGTGGGAAGGACCGGGCGGTAGGGATCCAGAATCTGACGGGGGTGGGCCTCATGGCGGACGGCGGCGGGAAAATGGCGTTCATATGCCCCACGACGCACTGGGACAGGGAGTGGGTCATGACCTTCGGCCAGTTCCGCGTCCGGCTGGTGGGCCTCTTCGAAAGGCTGCTCACGATCATGGAGCGCCATGAAGGCTACGCCTTTTACTTGGACGGGCAGGCGGCCATGCTCGACGACTACCTGGATGCCATGCCCGAGAGCCGTGGCAGGGTGGAGGCGCTCATGCGCTCGGGCCGGCTGGTGGCAGGCCCTTGGTACGTCCTGGCCGACCAGTTCCTCGAGGGCGGTGAGTCGACCGTCAGGAACCTGCTGCTGGGGTCACGGACGGTCGCGGGGTACGGGGGGGTGCCCGCGAAGGTAGGCTACGTCCCGGACTCCTTCGGCAGCGTCGCCACGCTGCCCATGGTGCTCCGCGGCTTCGGGATAGACTGCGTCGCCTTCGGCAGGGGAAGGCCGCTGTGGGGCGACGACCTCCCGCACACGGAATTTTGGTGGGAGTGCCCGGACGGGTCGAGGGCCTTCACCGTGAACCATGGGTACGGCAACGGCTCGTTCCTCAGCTACCCCGACCTATGGTCCGACATCATCGACGGCCCGACCCTAGGCATGGACCATATCGAGGCGCTCTCCCGGTTCATGGAGGCCGCGGGCAGGCAGGAGAAGGCCTCCGCCGTGAAGGGCCCCGTCTACCTGTCCGTGGGCGCGGACCACATGGAGCCTAGGGGCGGCCTGGTGGACGTCGTGGGGTATATCAATGGGGCGCAGGACTCATATGAGCTGGTGATCGGCACGATAGCCGACTACGTCGGCCACGCCAGGCGGTCCGCCGCGAAGGGCGGCGTCGGCCTGAGGACGTACCGCGGCGAGATGTACGGGACCGACGAGCACCGGATATTCGAGGGCACGCTCTCGACGCACATGGGGATCAAGGCGCTGAACGACCGATGCGAGTCGCTGCTGGCCCGTGAGCTGGAGCCCCTGTGCGCCATGGCCTCCATGGCCGGTGCCATTTCATACCCGAAAGGCCTGACCGACGTGCTGTGGAAGAGCCACCTGCTTAACCACGCGCACGACTCCATCTGCTGCTGCAGCGTGGACGCCGTGATAAGGGACATACGCGTGCGCGGGGAGCATGTCATGGAATCCGGGTCCTACATGGTCAAGGACGCGCTGCATTCCTTGGTGAGGCTGATGCGCACCGACGCGTGCGGTTCCTGGGTCGCGCCCATCGCGGTGTTCAACCCGTTGGGACACGACAGGGACGGCCATGTCAGGGGGTTGGTGCGCGTGCCGCGGAGGGTCCGCGGGGAGGGGCTGACGGTCGTCGACGGCCGCGGCAAGGCCGTGGGCTCGTCGGTAAGGCTGGTGGCCGTCAAGAACAAGGACCTCGAGAGCGTGTACATGACGAACGCGATGTTGGCGACGGTGCTGTCCAAGGACGCCGGCGCAGGCAGGGCCGACGATCAGGCTTTCAGCGTGCTGGAGGTGGACTTCGTGGCCAGGGCGGTCCCTTCCATGGGATACCGGGCGTATGGGCTGGCGTATGTGGGGGCGGACTTCGGGGGTTCGGCGCCTACGGACTGCGGCGATGGGATCCTGGAGCTGGGGGAAGGCTGCGCGGAGAACGAGTACATGAAGGTCAGCTTCAACGGCGACGGGACGTTCGACGCGTACGACAAGCTGGGCGCGCGCGCGTATGGGCGGATGGGCTACCTGGCCGACAGGGAGGAGGCCGGCGACACGTACCGGCACCTGGAGTTCGCATCGCCCGACGAGAGGGATTCCAAGGGTGCGGACGCACCGTGGAGGCTCATGGAGTCCCACGCGCACAAGGCCGTCTACGCGGCCGAGGTCCGGCTGACCCTGCCCGCGTCCGTATGCGGCGAGGCCATTGAGGCGGGCAAAGGGTACGTCGTCGGCGGGAGGGTGAAGGATCCGGATGGCGTGACCCTCACGAGGTCCGCGGAGACGGGCGAGGTGACGATCGGGCTGAGGGCCACGCTGTACCGCGGCCTGCCATACCTGGAAGTGGAGGGGTTGATAAACAACGTCTGCAAGGACCATTGCCTGAGGCTGGTCTTCGATACCCGGATAAAGGCGGGGCGCGCCAAGGCGTACGACCACTTCAACATCATGGAGAGGCCCCTAAGCTCCGGCAGGTGGGCGTGGAGGAACTACCCGTTCACGGAGTTCGTGCGCGTCGAGGGCGAGGGCGGGGACCTATGCGTCTCGGTGAGGGGGCAGCACCCGTACGAGGCCGCGGAGACCGCGGAAGGCACGCGCCTCTATGTGGAGGTGCTCCGGTCTACCGGCACGGTCGGGGACCCCGCGGGCGCGAACCACCCCGCCAAGGACGCCTTGTCCTTGGGGGAAAGCGCCTTCTCCTACGCGCTCTACTTCGGCGCCGGGGCGGATGACGGCCGATGCCTGAACGAGGCCGTCAATTTCCGCAACCCGCTGGTCGCGGAGAGCGGCGGATCCCACGGAGGCAGGCTGCCCGAATGCGCCTCCTTCCTCAGGCTCGACGCCGCGCCAGGTTCGGGGGGGACGCAAGGGCAGGCCGACGGCCTTGCGGGAGGCGGGCCCATCCCGTACATAAGCTGCCTCAAGCGGGCCGAGCGCGGCGACGGGTACGTGCTCCGCCTATGGAATCCGGGGGGCGAGGCGGCCGTGGCGGTCGGGGGGTTGGCTTCATTCAAGTCCGTGACCCGAGTGGGGCTGGATGAGTCGCCGATCGGGCCGGAGTCGCCGGATTGCGTGAGGCTGCCGGCCAAGGCCATCACCAGCCTGCTTATCGAGGGTCTGGCCGTATAGGACGGCGCCGATCGGGATATGAGACTGCAAAAATGACCATACATAGACGTAAAGGGGGGCTTGGGTTGAGGATCAAGGACATCCATATCAGGGACCCGTTCATACTGCCCGAAGGCGGCAGGTACTACATGTACGGGTCCACGATCTCCAGGAGCCATGGGGAGCCCGGCTTCGACGCCTACGTCGGCGACGGCCTGGACGACTGGATCGGCGCCCGGCCCGCGTTTAGGCCGCGGGCGGATTTTTGGGGACTGAAGGACTACTGGGCGGCGGAGGTGCATGGGTACCGCGGCGAATACTACCTGTTCGGGACCTTCACCGGCGCCGACGGCGTGCGTGGGGTGGGTGTCCTCAAGTCGGGCTCGCCGGGCGGCCCGTTCGCCGACTGGAGCATGGGGCCCGTTACGCCGGCAGGCGACATGTGCCTGGACGGATCGCTGCACGTAGACGCGTCGGGCGACCCATGGCTGGTCTACTGCCATGAGTGGATCCAGGCCATCGACGGCGAGGTCTGCGCCGTGAGGCTGAGCGGCGACCTTGCCCGTTCCGTCGGCGGGCCCACCGTCCTGTTCAAGTCAGCCGACGTCGGCTGGAGCGTCGAGGCGGAGGTGAGGGGCGTGAGGGGATGGATCACGGACGGGTGCTTCATCCACAGGATGGATGGGGGCGGCTTGGTGATGCTATGGTCCTGCGCCTGCCCGAGCGGCTACTGCCAGAACCAGGCGAGGTCCGTAGGCGGGTCGGTCATGGGGCCATGGGAGCAGGCCCCGTCCCCGCTGTACGCTGACGACGGCGGCCACGGCATGGTCTTCAGGCCTTTCGGGGGCGGCCTCATGATGCCGCTGCACAAGCCGAACAAGTCGCCCTTGGAACGCGCGGTGCTGCTGGAGGTGGAGGAGAGGGGCGGCTGGCTGGCCATCGTCGGAGGGGGGGGCGAGGGCCATGCCTAATGGGAAAAATCTGCTGTTGATCACGATGGACGAGCTGCACGTGGAGGCGCTCAGCTGCTACGGCGCGACTTCCCACTCCACCCCATGCGTGGACGCCCTGGCGGCGCGGTCGCTCTGGTTCCCGAACGCCTACACGGCCAGCC
>WRCU01000211.1 GCA_009783805.1 Oscillospiraceae bacterium | reverse complement strand
GCTATAGGTTGGCACGACGTTTTTTGTCCTAGGCTACGCCGTGCCGCGTTCTCTAGGTTGGCTGGCGATGGATGGCGCTATAGGTTGGGCCCCGCGGTTTGCGCGGGGCTTTTTCCGTGCTATACTAGGCCGTAGTCGGACAGCCCGCATGGCGGTTCTTTGGGCTTTCGCCGCCGTGCGGCGCCTGCGTCCGAGGGGGGATGCAAGGCGTATGAGTGGCCCAGGCGGCCGCGTGCCCGAATGGCGCCTTCTTCGAGGGCTTTACCGCGTGGGAGGCGCACCCGAAAGGCTGGGCATGAGGAAAGTCCGGGCTCCAAGATGAGCGAGGGCGCCGGGTAACGCCCGGTGGAGGCGACTCCAAGGAAAGTGCATAGAAAATTACCGCCTACCGCCGCCCGCCTACATTTAATGGGCCCAGGCGGCGTAGGTAAGGGTGGAAAGGCGTAGGTAAGAGCTCACCGGCATGCCGGTAACGGCATGGCCTAGAAAACCCCGCCCGGAGCAACACCGCGGAGGGACGCAATATGGCCGCTCGCCATGTCCCGAGGAGGTGGCGTGAGCCGCGCGGCGACGCGCGGCCAAGATAAATGGCCGCCGAATACAGAACCCGGCTTATAGGGCCACTCATCACGACCCCCTTTAAAAGCCCCATCCCTTTTAACGGCCCATTGGAGGAAGCATTGCGGAGGAACGCTGGAGGCTATGCGAACAGAGCGTCGCAAGTCAGAAAAAAGACGTCCTATGGCAAGGAGATACAAGGCTTCCTACTGTTCGCGGCAGGGATCCTCTATTTTTTCTGCGTCTTCTTCCCGGATTGGATGGGGGAGGCCGGGTACGGCGTAAGGAACGTCAGCATGGGGGTCATAGGCGTCTGCGCGTACTTCATCCCCGCCCTTACCACGGCCCTGTCCATCCTGACCATCACCGGCCAGCTTAACGGCAGGAACGTCAAGACCGTACTACTTTCGGCGCTCCTCATATTTTTGGCGGTTTCGCTGGCGCACATATCAGGCTACGACGCGGGATCCCACGAGAACCTCAGCTTCATGGGGCAGATAGCCAAGTCCTATGAGGACGGCCAGGCCGCGGGCAGACTGGGCGGCGGGGTGATGGGGTGCCTCGCGACGGTCCCGCTCATGTCCTTCATAGGCTTGGCGGGGACGATCATCATCATACTTTCGTCTGCAGTCGTCACCGCGATGGCGCTCACCAAGGCCTCGATCTCATACATATTCAAGAGGCTCGGCTTCGTCCTGCTACTGATCCTGGGCATCATCCCCAAGCTGGCGGTATACGCCTATAAAAAGTCTTCCAAGGCCATATCACGTGCCAGGCTCAAGAGGAGGGCGAAGGCCGAGGAGGCGCTGGCAGAGGCCGCCCGGACCCAGGAAGGCAGTAGGCAGGCCGTTGAGCCCAGGGAAACGGGCGGCTTCGAAGCCGGGGGCGCAAAGGGCAGCCCAGGCCTAACGGAAGGGCGGGGCGGGGCGGACCGCGCCCCTTTCCGTCGGAAGCCCGCCGTCGCGCTCGCCGAAGGGGAGGGCGGCCTGCCGGAGCCCTACGACGACGGTTCGGGACCGTTTCATGACGCCGGAAAGGGCCTATGGCGGAAAGGCGGACAGGAGGCGGAAATCGGCGCTACGGAACCGCGGTTGCCGGGCATGGGCGCATTGCCCACCAGGGAAGAGAATGGATATTCCTATCCCCCCATCGAACTGTTGAGGCCAGCCCCACGGCAGCAGAGGGACCATAAGGACGATGAGCCGGACGAGCGCGTGGCGGCCGATAAGCTGGAGAGGACGCTCAGGGACTTCGGGATAGAGGCTGAGGTCACCGACTACATGAGGGGCCCGGCCGTGACGCGTTATGAGTTGAGGCTCAGCCCGGGCGTCAAGGTCAGCGCGGTGGTCAGGCTGGCCGATGACATAGCGTTGGCGCTGGCGACGGCGGGCATCAGGATCGAGGCCCCCATACAAGGCAAGTCCGCCATCGGCATCGAGGTGCCGAACGCGTCCGTGAGGGATGTCTGCCTCAGGGAGGTCATCGAGTCACAGGCCTTCGCGGGCAACCCATCCAAGATAGCGGTAGCCTTGGGCAAGGACATAGCGGGTGAGTGCGTGGTCGCCGACATAGCCGCGATGCCGCATATATTGATGGCGGGCGCCACCGGGGCGGGGAAGAGCGTATGCATAAACAGCCTCATCGTAAGCATCCTGTACAGGGCCGCCCCTTGGGAGGTCAAGCTGCTCATGATCGACCCCAAGGTCGTGGAGCTGAACGTGTATGACGGGATCCCGCATCTCCTGACGCCCGTCGTCACGGACCCGAAGAAGGCCGCGAACGCGCTCTCTTGGGCGGTAGGCGAGATGATGGCGCGCTACAGGCTTTTCGCCGAACGCAACGTGCGCAACCTCAGGAGCTACAACGAGTGGGCGATGGTGTCAGGTGAGGCGGAGATGCTGCCCCAGATCGTCATCATAATCGACGAGCTGGCCGACCTCATGATGGTCGCCCAGAAGGAGATCGAGACTTACATCGCGCGGCTGGCGCAGATGGCCAGGGCCGCCGGCATGCATCTGGTGATAGCCACGCAGCGCCCGTCCGTGAACGTGATAACGGGGGTGATCAAGGCGAACATCCCAACCAGGCTGTCGTTCAAGGTCGCATCCTATGTGGACTCCAGGGTCATCCTCGACGTTGGGGGTGCGGAAAAGCTGCTCGGGATGGGTGACATGCTCTATAACCCCATCGACTCCTTCAAGCCGATCAGGGTCAAAGGGGCGTACATATCGGAGAGGGAGCGTTCGGACGTCGTCGGGTTCCTAAAGGTTCAGGGGCTGGAGGCATACGATGAGGCGGTGGTCGAGGAGATCGAGTCGATGGATGGGGAGGCCGTCCTGGGGGACGGCGACTGCGACGAGCTGCTTCCCCAGGCGATAAGGCTGGTGGTCGACTCGGGGCAGGCCTCGATAGAGTTCATACGCAGGCGATTCAAGGTCGGCTATGGCAGGGCCGGGAGGATCATCGACCAGATGGAGGCGAGGGGCATCGTGGGCGGGCAGGAAGGCAGCAAGCCCAGGAAGGTGCTGCTGACGAAGAGGGACCTGGGCGACTCCTGACCTTAAGGGCCTCACCGGCGAAGGCGGCGGCGCAAAGCACGGACCAAACGGACGGGCGGTGTTCGGCATGGTTAGGAAAGGCCTGATAGAGCTTATCTTCGACATGGCCTACATGATGAGGTGGAACGACTACCTTAGGCCCGTCGAGCTGTTCGAGGTCGACAAGCAGGCACATAAGATGATGGCCGCATTTTTCATCGGGAGGTTTGAGGAGGAGGGGGGCGGGGGAGGCCTCGATTGGGTCAAGGTCATCGAGTACGGTCTCTTCGACATGCTCCAACGCCTCATCCTCACCGACATAAAACCGTCCATCATCGCCAAGGTCAAAGCGGACCCGGAAAAGTACCGCAAGCTGAACGAGTATGCGTACGAAAGGCTGCGCGTTTATATAAGGCCGTTGGGAGAGGGGTTCTGTGGGCGTTACAAAGCCTACGTGGAAGGCGGTTGCGAAGGGGACGTCAACAGGAAGGTCGTTGAGGCGGCGCACCTTTACGCATCGCAATGGGAGTTTGGGATAATATCGAGGCTCAACCGCGACGCCGACGCCATGGCCATTGAGGAGGAGTACCGCGTCAGGATGGGGTCATACCGGCACCTACGCGGGGTGGATGCGATCGCCTCGGATGGGAGGTATGTCAGGTTCCTCGACCTATGCGGCAGGATGAGGTACCAGGTCAGATGGGCGCAGCTCCATAAAGTGCCCAGGACCTCCGTGCTTGGGCACTCGCTCTTCGTGGCCGTCTACGCCTACCTCTTTTCCATGGACTCAGGGCTTTCGCGTGAGCGGCTGATCAACAACTACATGACCGGGCTCTTCCACGACCTGGCTGAGATAGTCACGAGGGACATAATATCACCGGTAAAGCATTCGTCTACGGAGTTCGACGGGCTTATAAAGGAATATGAGCGCGAAGAGATGGAAAAGACCGTCTACCCGCT
>WRCU01000210.1 GCA_009783805.1 Oscillospiraceae bacterium | reverse complement strand
CTCGCCCGCCGCCTCGTTTTTGCCGTAGTAGACCTTGCCCCCTATCACTATCCCGCTGCCGATGCCGGTGCTGAGCGTGATGTAGACGACGTTCTCCATGCCCTTCCCCGCGCCCATCAGGGCCTCCCCCAAGGCGGCCGCGTTGGCGTCGTTCTCGAGGGAAACCGGGACCCCGAACTCGCCCTCGAGGATCGCCTTGATGGGGACGCCGTACCACCCTAGGGTGGCGACGTACGTGACGGTTCCCGTCCTCACGGAAAGGGGGCCGGGTGAACAGATGCCGATCCCGCACAAGTCGGAGGCCTTCACCCCGCCGTCATCGCAGACCTTGCGTATGCAGGCGTTGATCCGCCCGATGACCGCGTCGACGCCTTCCTTGGCGTTCGTGGCCACGTTGCAGTCCGTCAGCATGGCGTATCCGTCGTCAACCAGGGCGGCGGATATCTTCGTGCCGCCTAGGTCGACGCTTACGCAGCGTCTTCCGCCCAAATCGCAATCCCCCCAGCCGGGCGCGGGCGGCCGGCCGCCTGACGCCGCCTAGGCGGCGAAGGTGCGGCACGGCATGGCCCTAGGTATGTCGCGACACATTCTACCACACCGCCGCGGGCATCGCATCGGGTGGCCGCGGACCGCCGCGCGGCTTCCCGCGCGTTTGCCGCCCGGGCCCGAATCGCCTATCATGGAAGGCGTACGCTCACGGCGGGGCGGGCGGGCCGGGCCATGGGATGACGGCGGGCTGGCGCCTTCGTGCGCGGGAGCGGCGCATGGCCCCGACGGGACGTTCGGGGCAAGTGGGGGGTGGGCTTGATGGACAGGCTGCGTGACCGGTTCTGGCTATGGGGGCATCAGGCGAAGTCGCACGACAAGAACGGCGACAACACGAAGTCCAGGATGACCGCCACCGAGGGGGCGCTTTACCTAGGGATGAGCAGGGTGTTCATGGTCTGCTTCAACGACCAGCCCAAGCCGCCCTTCGACAGGGAGGCCAAGGCGCTGGACTCCATGTCCGAGGTCGTCTACTCGGTGGTGGGCGACGGCAGCTCCTCGGCGAACATCGAGTCATTCGGGCACCTGGATGAGATCATGCGCATCGCGGGACTATACCCGAACACCACCGGGGCCATATTCGACGACTTCTTCGGGTTCGGCGAACGGGAAAGGCAATATACGCCCGAGGTGCTCAAGGCCATGCGCGAGAGGCTCCACGCGAAGGGGCTCAAGCTGTGGGTGGTCGTGTACGATTGGAACCTCGGGAACCCCATAGCCGGCCATATCGCCGAATTCGACTGCGTGACCCTGTGGAAGATGGGGGAGGGGCTGCTCGACACGCTCGACGAGACGATCCGGGTGGTCAAGGACGTGCACGGCGCGAAGAGGCTCCACCTCGGGGCCTACCTGTACAACTTCGGGGGCAAGCGCCAGTTCACGGCGGCCGAGGCCGAGGCGATCCTGGACGCCTACGCGGCCAAGGTGCGGGACGGCACGGCCGAAGGCGTGATCCTCTTCTCGAACGTCATAGGCGACCACGGCTACGAGGCCGTGGAGCGGGCCAAGTTATGGCTGAAGGAGCACGGCGACGAGCCGGCCGTATGGTGAGGGCCGCGCAGGCGGCCATGGGCCTCAGCCGCCCGCAGCGCCGCCCTTGCGCCGCAGCCTGCCCCCGATGACCTTGGCCACGAACCTAACTAGGACCTTCTGCCGCCCTAGGCGCCTCAGCGCGAACAGCCGGTAGAGCCATTCCATGCCCACGGCGCGGAAGGCCTTCGGAGCGCGCCTCACGTCCCCGGCGAAGTGGTCCAGGACGCCGCCTACGCCTATCAGCAGGCCGACGTCCAGTGAGGCGGCGTTCTCGCGTATCCAGGTCTCCTGGTTTACCATGCCGAGGCCTACCAGCACCAGGTTCGGCCTCAGCCCGTTGATGGAGCCGACGACCTCATCGGTCGCCTCCCGGAAGCCCATCCCATGATGGCGGCCCACCACCCTCAGGCCCGGGTACGCGCGCTCCGCCCAATCGCCCGCCCGCTCGGCGACGCCTTCCGCGGAACCGAAGAAGTAGGCCGTCTGCCCCTCCGGCCCCATGTGCCCGAGGAGGGCGCACGAAAGGTCGTAGCCCGTCACGCGCTCCTTAATCCTCACCTTGCCCAGCCTGGAGGCTAGGACGATGCCTATCCCATCGGGTATGACCAAGTCGCCGGAATTGAGCGTGGCCCTGTAGGCGGGATCGCCTTGGGCCATCATGACCGCCTCCGGGTTGGGGGTGAAGACGGCCTTAGCCGCTTGGCCCTCTAAAAAGCCCTTGCATGCCTCGAGCACGTCCGCGAAAGGCATGGCGTCGAAGGAGACGCCCAACACGTCGGCCTTCATCCGCATGGCCCCCCGGTGGGGTCGGTCAAGAACACGAAACATTCGGATAACAGATGGGTCATATATATATATTATAATTTTAGCGGCGCGGATGGCTACGCAACGGCATCGGGTCGCCGGGATGGGGGGTTCCCTTGGCCGATACCGCGGGTCGCGGGGGCAAGGCGTCAAAATCCGGCGGGGACGCGGGGCGCGCCGGCCGCAAAAAGCGCGGCGGCGCCGACGGGCGCGCCGAAGCGAAGCCCTCGGACGCGGGCAAGGCCAAGCCCAAGGCCAAGCCCAAGGCCAAGCCCAAGGCCAAGCACCCCGTCCTATACTTCACGCTGAAGGTCCTAAAGTACCTGGTCATGATAGGCCTCATAATGGCCTTCGTCTCCGCGGGCATCGTCGCCGGCGTCCTGGTGAGCTACATAAGGAACGCCCCGCCCATCACGGACGACCAGCTTGTGCTCCAAAACCTGACGACGTTCATATACGACTCGAGGGGCAATGAGATAGCCAAGCTTACGGGCAGCGAGAACATGGACAGGATCCTCGTCCGCGATGAGGACGGGAACATCCC
Source organism: Oscillospiraceae bacterium (assembly GCA_009783805.1). Classification (GTDB taxonomy): domain Bacteria; phylum Bacillota; class Clostridia; order WRCU01; family WRCU01; genus WRCU01. The sequence continues at coordinate 1,155 of WRCU01000210.1, read as the reverse complement.
CGAATACCTTAAGTACGCATTCATCGCGCTGGAGGACGAGCGGTTCGAGGAGCATAACGGCTTCGACCTGCGCGGCTTCTTCAGGGCCGTCTACTCCATACTCAGCGCGGGCAGGCAGGAGGGCGGCTCCACCATCACGATGCAGCTCGTGAAGAACATGACGGGGGACGACAGGCCCACCCTCGAGAGGAAGGTCCAGGAGATCTGGCGGGCCATGGACCTGGAGAAGAGGCTCACGAAGTGGGAGATATTGGAGCTGTACATGAACCTCATACCGATGGGCGGCAACAGCTATGGGATCCAGTCCGCCTCCCTGAAATATTTCGGCAAGGAGGTCAGGCACCTTTCGCTCGCCGAGTGCGCCTCGCTCGCGGGCATCACGAACCTGCCCAACTACTACGCCCCGACGGGGGACTCCGGGATAAAACATAACAAGGAACGGCAGCTAATATGCCTCGCGAAGATGCTCGAGCTGGGGTACATAACGCAGGACGAGCACGACAGCGCGAAAGCCGAGGAGTTGAGCTTCGTGGTGAGGGGCGCCGCCGAGGCCAACAACACGGTCACGCGGTCATACTACGTGGACAGGCTGATAGAGGACGTCAGGCGCGACATGCTGGCTCTCGGCTACTCGGAGCACGCCGCGAACAATCTCATATACAACGGGGGCATAAGGATCCACTCGTGCATGGACCCCATCGTCCAGGCTTCCATGGACGAGGTCTTCACGGACCCCGGCTACTTCCCCGGCAAGGAGGTCAACGGCAGGCTGCCCCAGGCCGCCATGGTGATCCTTGACCCAGGGAACGGCAGGGTCCTCGGCATGTATGGGGGGCGCGGCGAGAAGACCGCCGACAACATCCTGAACAGGGCGACCCAGATAAAGCGTCAGGTGGGCTCCACGATGAAGCCCATAGCCGTGTACGGGCCGGCCATAGACCAGAGGATCGTGACCGCGGCCACGGTGGTGGACGACCTGCCGGTCTTCATGGACGTCCATAACCCGGACAAGAGGTACCCCACGAACTACTCGGGGACGTATTCGGGCCTGACGACCGTGCGCAGGGCCATCGAGTCCTCGAACAACGTCGTCGCCGCCGTCGTCTACGCGGAGGGCGTGGGCGGGTCCCTGGCCATCCAATACCTGGCCAGGAG
>WRCU01000209.1 GCA_009783805.1 Oscillospiraceae bacterium | reverse complement strand
GCGTGCAGGTTCGCGGAGTCGGGCGACGCGACCGAGGCGATGACCGAGGCGGCCGTCTCCGCCCTGGCCGCGGCCGGGGTCGCGGCATACACGGCCAAGCCCGCCAAATGACGTCACATGCGAAGGTCAAGTCGGCCATAGGCCATTCCGGGCGGGCCCGGCTTTAAGCATAGGCCGCCTTCGGCGGTTAAGCCGTAGGGGCTCGCCGTATGGCGCGGGTGACCGTATTGGCCTTCCCGTAGTCCATCATCCTGTCGCAATAATGCCTATATTCCCTATACCCTATCTCCCAATGCGCCCCATGGTCCAAGGCCGGGAAGTAGTAGCCCCTCTTGCGCATGGGCCCGACCACCCTCCTGAGCTCCCGGTCTATGGCCTCGTACGCGTCGGCCGTGTCGAAGCGGCCCACCTGCGAAAGGGACAGCGGCTCGAACATATGCTTGTATATGCCGCCCATCATCCTGGCCTTTGGGTACGCCTCCGCGAACTTAAGCATGTCGACGCCGTTGACCTCCCATGGGTGTATGAGGTCTATGCCGCACTCGTACCATTGGGGTATGAGCGGGCCGACGTTCCCGTCGGAGTCGAGGTTCGTCCAAGGGACGCCCACCGAGACGGTGAAGTCCTTCCATTCCCTGTACCACCAGGCGAAGGCGTCGTCGAATATGAGGGGCGACATGAACGGGCCGGACTTGCCGCAGCAGTCCTCCCACACGAATGAGAAGTCATACCGTACCTTGCGCGTCAGCGGCTCGGCCACGGCCATGCACACGTTCAGGTGGTCGCGCAGCATCATCCGGACCCAGGCGGGGTCCTCGTATGGGGCGGCCATGGCGTTCTCCGTGCCCAGCACGTCGCGCAGGAAGGCGAAGGGCCCGTGCACGAAGAACGAGACCGGGAAGTCCCCCTGGGCGTTAGCCACGGCGGCCCCCTCCTCGAAGCCTTCCATGCCTACCCTGTCCTTGACGTTGCCCGTGTACTCCTCCCTCAGCCCCTCGTAGTCGGCCCTGCACCTGACGGCGAAGTCCACCTCATGGATGAGGCCGCCGACGCTCGTCCCGTCGTCCCTGCGGACCTTCTCCCTATGGCTGATCTCACGGACCGTGTTGCCCAGGCCGTTCATGTACGTGACCCTCTCCCCGTCGTCGGAGTAGAGGCCCCCGACGAACGGGGGGCACCTATACTCATTTATCGAGCCTATCTCCGGGAAGCAGTGGAAGCCCGACAGGTTGAAGTGGTCGTACAGGCTCTCGACCTCCGTGGGGCAGCCCCTCCCGCGGCAGTCCAGATGGGTAGGCATACCCTGGTCCATCCACCTTTTATAAGGCACGCAGAAGCCCTGCTCTATGTGCAGTAGCTGGCCGCCGTTCTCACCGAGCATAGTGGCGTGGAACAGTTCGCGGTTGTTCATGGCTGTGCCTCCGTTCGGAATGCTGCGCTATTTCCGTAGGTTACATGAGCCCGCGCCGCGCGGTCAAGGCTCCGCCGGCTTGCCATGGCCGGCCCGCGGATGTAGAATCGCCGCTATGGGCAGGGCGCGGCGGTTCGGCGCGCGGGGGGGCGGCCGCCTAGGGCGGCCCGGTGAGCATATGGCCAAAGGGATGGTCTTCGACATACAAAGGTCATCGTTCCACGATGGGCCGGGGATAAGGACCGCGGTTTTTTTGAAAGGCTGCCTCCTCAGGTGCGTATGGTGCCATAATCCGGAGTCGGTATCCTTCAGGCCCGAGGTCATGTACCGCGGGGAGCGGTGCGCCGTATGCGGCGCCTGCGGGCAGGCCTGCCCGAAAGGGGCGCACACGTTCGGCGCCCTTGCCGAAGGAAGGGAAGCCGCGCCTACGCACGCGTTTGACAGGGGGAGGTGCGACGCCTGCTCGGCATGCGTCAAGGCATGCTACCACGGCGCGCTGAGGATGGCCGGCAGGTTGATGGGGTCCGCCGAGGTCATGGAGGCCGTGATGGCGGACGAGATATTTTATAGGGGGTCCGGCGGGGGGATGACCTTGACGGGGGGGGAGCCGCTGGCGCAGCCCGAGTTCACGCTGGAGCTGCTCAAGCGGGCGAAGGAAGCCGGCCTGCACACATGCATGGAGACCAGCGGCCATTGCGACAGGGGATTGATGGAGGAGGCGGGGAGGCTCACGGACCTTTTCCTTTACGACTACAAGGAAACCTCGCCCGAGCTGCATGAGGCGTTCACCGGGGTCCCGAACGGGCCCATCTTATCCAACCTGGAATTCCTGCATGGGTCGGGGGCGGAGATAGTGCTCAGGTGCCCCATCATCCCGGGGCTCAACGACCGGCCCGATCACCTTGGGGGGATCGCCGACCTTTCGCGGAGGCTCCCGCGCCTCGGCGGGGTGGAGGTCATGCCGTACCACGCGTTGGGGACCGGGAAGGCGAGCCAGCTGGGTCTCCGCCAGGAGGGCGGCACGGATCAGGCGCTCACGGTCGGCGGGCTCACATGGCACCCGGCGAAGGGCGCCGGCGACGCGGAGAAGGAGGGCTGGATAAGGGAGCTGCATAGGTTGGGCTGCGTGAAGGCCGCGTTGGCTTAGGTGATGTATAAGTTAATGCTTAATTATGATAATTAACATGCATAATAAATGTATATTGCCTTAATCAAGCCGGTGGTGCTATACTGCATAAATCGCAACTAGACCATCATGTGACATAGGGTTAAGGAGGGACACGATGCTTCCTGTCTCCGAGGAAAGGAAAAGGCAGCTGATAGAGAAGGGGCAGGCGGACTTTCGGTTCGCGGTCATGATATTCATGCAGACCCAGGGTTTCCTATGCACATACGCCACTAAGGTCAGCATCACCGGGATAGCCAGGAATTTGCAGTGCTTCGAGAGCGAGATAAAGAAGATAGACACGGTTTCGTCGAAGATCAAGGGCATATCGAGGAAGACCCAGATGCTGTCGATCAACGCGGCCATAGAGGCGGCCCACGCGAGCAACACCGGCAAAGGCTTCGGGGTCGTCGCCGAGGAGATCGGGAACCTCTCGAAACAGACGACCGAGTGCACCGATGAGGTCAACGACATAAACAAGAACATGCTCAAGGTCGAGAAGGCCAGCTCGAAAGACCTGGTGGGCATCGAGGAAAACATAAACAGGTACTTCGAGGAGACGGACGCCTTCTTCAAGGAGTACATGAAACGTTCGTCCATCGAGGACAACGGCTTCGTGCTGACCACCCTGGCCCTACGCCTGGTCGACCACTCGAATTTTTTGCGGGGCATATTCCAGAACGAGTCGGTGACGACGGTCACCGACTACATGAGCTGCGCCTTGGGCAAGTGGTTTGAGGGCAACATGACCACCTTCAGGAACATCAGCGGCTTCAGTGCCATATACGACGCCCACAGGGCCTTCCATGAGACTGGGCAGGAGTACGTGAACGACAGGAGCATCGACAACCTGAACGCGCTCGGCGACCACTCGAAGGAGATCCTCGGCCATTTCATCAGCCTTTTCGACGCATTCGTCAAGGAGCTGGAAGTGACCGAAAGCTACTTCGAGGTATAGGCGTTTCGGGACCGAATTTTTATGGAAGCGAATCGGAGGCGGCCCCGCGTCGGCGACCATGCGGCCGCATCCGACGGCCGCGGGCCTGATCGGGCGCGTTGGGTCGGATGGGTGCGGTGGGGCATATGGACAAAGAGGACGTCTACGGCAGGATAGCCTCATGCGGCGTGGTGGCCGTGATCCGCGCGGACACGGGCGAGGCGGCGCTGAGGATCGCCGAGGCCTGTATAAGCGGTGGGATAACGGCGGTCGAGCTGACCTTCACGGTCCCTTTCGCCGACCAAATCTTGCGTGAGCTGGCCGCCCGGCATAAAGGCGGTTCGGCGACCGTCGGCGCCGGGACGGTCCTGGACCCGGAGACCGCGCGCATCGCGTTGCTGTCCGGGGCGCAATATGTCGTCTCGCCCTCGTTCAACCCCGAAGTCGTGAGGCTGTGCAATAGGTACAGGACGCTATGCGTCCCCGGTGTCATGACCGTCGGGGAGGCCGTGGCGGCGATGGAGGCCGGCGCGGACATGCTGAAGGTCTTTCCCTCGGGCCTGTTCGGCAAGGCGATCATCAAG
>WRCU01000208.1 GCA_009783805.1 Oscillospiraceae bacterium | reverse complement strand
CTATGAAGTCCAGGCCGTCCAGGCCCTCTATGAGTTTATCCGCGTACTTGGTGATCGCCAGCATCCACTGGCTCTTCACCTTCCGCACGACCGTGCCGCCGCAGCGCTCGCACCTGCCGTCGACCACCTCCTCATTGGCCAGCCCGACCTTGCAGTCGACGCACCAATTGATGGGGATCTCCGCCTTGTACGCCAGGCCCTTCTCGAAGAGCCTCAAAAATATCCATTGGGTCCACTTGAAATAAGCTGGGTCGGTCGTGTCCACCTCCCTGGACCAGTCATAGGATAGGCCCATGGGCCTGAACTGCCCCTTGAACCGGGCGACGTTCCTCTTGGTCACCTCGCTCGGGTGGATGCCCGTCTTTATGGCGTAGTTCTCCGTAGGCAGCCCGAATGCGTCCCAGCCCATCGGGTAGAGAACGTTAAACCCTTCCAGCCGCCTCTTCCTCGCTATGACGTCCAGCGCTATGTAACCCCTCGGGTGGCCCACGTGCAGCCCTTCGCCCGATGGGTATGGGAACTCCGTCAGGACGTAGTACTTCCTCTTGGCGGACCCATTCACCGCCTTGAAGGCGCCCTCGGCGTCCCATATGCCCTGCCACTTGCCCTCGACCGTTTTATGCGCGTATTCTTCCCTCAATTCGCCCTCCCTCTTGCTGGCCTAGACTATCTCGCCCTTCCTGATCAGCCTGGGCGCCCCGGCCTCCCCCCTCACGTGGGTCCCCTGCGATACGGCGGAGTTCTTGTCCATAATGACGTTCTCTATGGACGAGAAGGGCTCGAGCCTTCCGTCCTGCATGACGATGCTGCCCTTCACGCGGCAGCCCCTGTTCACCGTCGCCCCCCTGAATAGGACGCTGTCCTCCACCGTGCCCTCTATGATGCAGCCGTCGCCCACGACGGAGTTCCTGACCTGGGCCTCCTCGTTGTACTTCGCCGGCGTCTCGTCCTTCACCTTAGTGTATATCCTCCTGCCGGAAAGGAAGAGCTCCTGCCTGACCCCCGGGTCCAGCATCTCCATGTTGCACCTGTAGAAGACCCCCACGTTGTTCAGTGAGCGCCAGTAGCCGTCGAACCTGTACCTATACACCTTCAGCTCGCCCAGCATGTCCACGAAGACGTCCTTGACCAGGTTGTACTTCCCGCGGGCCGCGCATTCCTTGAGGACCTCGACGAGGAACGACCCTTTCATGATGTACACGCCCATCGAGACGTTGCGGTACTTGGGACGCTCCGGCTTCTCGTCCATCTCGACCACCCTGCCGTCCCCGTCGGTCCTCAGGATACCCAGCTGCGAAAGGCTGGGTTCGTCTATGTCCAGGCACTCCTTGTACGCGATGGTGATGTCCCCGCCCTTCGCCAGGTGGTATCCCAGCATGTCCCCATAGCACATGTTGTATATGCAGTTCCCCTGGGCGATGACGACGTACTCCTCGACGCTCCTCTGTATGAAGGAGATGTTGTTGTACAGGGCGTCAGCGCTGCCCTTGTACCATTCGGACTCGGAGTCCAGTATGAACGGCGGGAAGATGAACAGCCCGCCCATCTTCCTGTCCAGGTCCCATTCCTTGCCCGCCCCCAGATGGTCCATGAGCGACCGGAACGCGTACTGCGTGATGACCCCCACCTTGGTGATTTGGCTGTTCACCATGTTTGAGAGCGGGAAGTCGATCGCCCTGTACTTGCCCCCGACGGGCAGCGCGGCCACGCACCTCTCGGCCGTCAGGCCGCCCAGCACGTGGTTGCGGCCGCCGGTGAGGATGATGCCTATCATGTTCTTCATATGCGCCCCCCCACGCCCGAAAGCCGGGCCTAAGCCGATGCGGCCACGTAGCTGCCCGAGGCCACGGTGACGCCCTTGAAGTCGGACGCCTTGACCCCGTTGTCCACCGCCACGTTCTTGCCGATCATGGTCCCGTCCGGCACGGTCGCGTCCTCGCCGATCACGTCTATGTCCGTGCAGTATATCTCGGGCATGTACGCGTTCTCCGCCATCGCGCCCACGCCTATCACGCACCGGTCGCCCACGCGCGCGTTCTCGCAGAGGATCGTCTTCGCCACGGTCGACCCCTTCCCTATGCGGACGCCCGGCATGACGACGCTGTCGATCACCTCGGCCCCCTCGCCTATGTAGGCGCCCGTCGAGACGATGGAGTTGTACACCTTGCCGTACACCATGCACCCTTCGGCCAGCACCGAACGCCTCACGTCACCGGTCCCGCCTATGAAGTGGGCCGGCATGACCGGGTTGGGGGTGTATATCCTGGAGTTCCTGTCGAAGAGGTTCAATCGCGGCACGCGCTCCAGGAGGTCCATGTTGGCCTCCCAATACGCCTGGATGGTGCCGACATCCTTCCAGTAACCCTCGAACCTGTACGCCCACATGCCTATCCGGTCGCGCAGCATCGAGGTGATGATGTTCTTGCCGAAGTCCTTGCTGGAGGCCGGGTCGTCGTTGTCGGCTATCAAGTACCTCCTCAGCACGTCCCAGTTGAAGACGTATATGCCCATGGAGGCCAGCGTGCTCTTGGGAGCCTTCGGCTTCTCCTCGAACTCGGTTATCCTGCCGCTCGGCTCCGCGCTCATGATGCCCAGGCGGCTGGCCTCCTCCAACGGCACGTCGATGACGGAGATGGTCACCTCGGCCTTGTTGGCCTTGTGGAAGCCCAGCATCTCGCGGTAGTCCATCTTGTACACGTGGTCGGTGGACAGGACGAGCACGTACTTCGGGTCCATCTCGTCGACGTAGTGTATGTTCTGGTACACGGCCCCGGCGCTGCCCTTGTACCATTCGCCGACCTCGCCCTTGGAATAGGGCGAGAGGATGGTCACCCCCCCGTTGAAGCGGTCCATGTCCCATGGCTTGCCGATGCCGATGTGGCTGTTCAGCTTGAGCGGCCTGTACTGGGTCAGCACCCCCACCGTGCCCACCCCGGAGTTCGCGCAGTTGCTGAGCGCGAAGTCTATTATCCTGTACTTGGCGCCATAGAAGACGGCGGGCTTCGCCACCTTCTTGGTTAGTATCCCCAGCCGGTTCCCCTGACCCCCCGCCAGCAGCAAGGCGATCGTCTCCTTCTTCAATCGGCAACCTCCCCGGCGCGCCCGCTACGTCCCGCGGTGCCCGCCCGCCCGCCCCGCACGGGGCTACCTACCCGGCACCTTCACCTTGATGATCGGGACGTTCGCCACGAGGGCCGGCACCTTCCTCCGACCGTCGCCCGCGTCCGCCATCTCCACCTGCAGGTCTATGGAGCCCTCGTCTATCTCCACGTAGTTCGTGATCACTTTCAATATCTCGGCCCTCATCATCTCGAGCACGTTCTTCGGGATCCTCTCGGACACGATGACGAATTGGAGGCGTTCCCTGGCTATGTCCTTGGACCCTTTCCTCCTCAGCGGGCCGAACAAAAAGTCTAGCAACGGCTTCGCCCCCCTTAGCTTTGTATGCCGAAGATCCTGCGGAGTCTCGACGCGAGGCCCTTGTCCTCGCCGAACGTCATGAACGGGACGTTCCTGCCCATCATCCTCTGCGCGATGTTGTTGTACGCCTGCCCGGCGACGGATTTCTTGTCGGTGACGCTGGGCTCCCCTATGTTCGTCGAGACCACCACCTTCTCGTCGTCCGGCACTATGCCCAGCAGCTCTATGGCCAAAATGCCCGTGATGTCCTCCATGTTCATCATCTCGCCGCGCCTAACCATGTCCACGCGCACCCTGTTGATGATGAGCCTGGAGTCCTTGAGGTCGTTGGCCTCCAGCAGCCCTATGATCCTGTCCGCGTCCCGCACCGCCGAGACCTCGGGGGTCGTCACCACTATCGCCTTGCCGGCGCCCGCGATGGCGTTCTTGAACCCCTGCTCTATCCCCGCCGGGCAGTCTATCAGCGTGTAGTCGAACTCATCCCGCAGCTCCCCGCACAGGGCCACCATCTGCTCGGGGCTCACCGCGGTCTTGTCCCTGGTTTGGGCGGCCGGGATGAGATACAGGTCGTCGAACCGCCTATCCTTTATCATCGCCTGCTTGAGCCTGCACTTCCCCTCCACCACGTCCACTATGTCGAAGACGATCCTGTTCTCCAGGCCCATCACGACGTCCAGGTTGCGG
>WRCU01000207.1 GCA_009783805.1 Oscillospiraceae bacterium | reverse complement strand
TGAGCTCGATTATGTTCTTCGAGATCGCGAGCCCCAGCCCCGTCCCGCCGTACTTGCGCGTCGTGTCGTTCTCGGCCTGCTCGAACGAGTTGAAGATCCTGCCCTGCTGCTCCCGCGATATGCCTATGCCGCTGTCGGCCACGTCCACGCGCAGCTTCACGCCCAGCTCATCCCTGCCCTCCAGGCTGGCGGAGAGCGAGATAGATCCGCCGTCCGGCGTGAACTTGCAGGCGTTCGATATGAGGTTGATGATCACCTGCGCGAGCCGCTGGTCGTCGGCCACCAGCACGTTGGGGATGGCCGGGTCGGCCTTGATGGTGAACCGCTGGCTCCTCTCGTCCATGCGGTGCGAGACCACGTCCTTGACGCGCCGGATCATCTCGGGGAACCGGAACGTCGAGGGCGAAAGGTCCAGCTTTCCCGACTCTATCTTCGATATGTCCAGCACGTCGTTGATGACCTTCAGGAGGTGCGCCGTGGCCGTCTCTATCCTGTCGAAGGCGTAGTCCTTCCGCTCCGTGGTCTCCGAGGTCTTCCCTATGGTCACCATGCCGCTTATCGCGTTCATCGGCGTGCGGATCTCGTGGGACATGCTCGCCAGGAACGTGCTCTTGGCCCGGGTCGCGATCTGGGCCTCCTTGAGCGCCTTGGAAAGAGCCTGCGTGTGCTTCTGCTCCGCCTTGAACATCCTGCGCCCGAAGGTGGCTATGATGCCTATCATGATCACGTAGGAGGCCACAAGCAGCCCGAATATGAGCAGCGACATCTGGGACAGCGTGTTCTCCAGCTCGGAGACCAGGTTGTTCGCCCATATGTAGCCTATGACCCGGCCGTCCCGGACGATGGGCTCCATGGCGTTCATGATGTTGCCGCGCACCATGGACCCCATGGTGACCTCCGCGGTCCCCGTCTCCATGACCCTGCGCCCCGGGTGCTCGGGGCCTATGGGCCCGCCCACCGTGTACCCGTACTCCGACGAGGGCCCGTAGGTGAGGATGGCGTCCAGCTCGCGGGAGTAGTAGCCCACGCCCAGCCCCTCGGAGCACGAGGCCAGGTCGTCGGTGATCTGCCGCAGCGCCTCGTTCAGGGCCTTGACCTTCTCCTCGGGCTCAGCGTCCGCCAGCCCGGCCCTCTCCAGTATCGCGTCGTACCCGCCGGGGTCCAGCTGCGTGTCGAGCAGCTTGGCGAACGAGAGGAGGCTGTCCCTCTTCTGCTCATAGAATATGTTCTCGTTGACGTGGCTGGATATGTACCAGATGGCTATGTATGGGACGCAGAGGCACAGCGCGAGTATGAGCATGGTCTTGCCGTGCTGCCTCAGCATGGTGAGGTTGCGCATCCCGTCGCGCCTCTTGAGCGGGAAAAGCCGTCCCATCTACCGCTACCCCCTAAAGGTCGGCCGCCCCCGCGCAAGGGATCCGCAGGAAGCCGCACCGCCGCCCATTCTATACCAAGTGGCGCCGCAATTCATCCAGAACCTCGCCCAGGTCGATCGGCTTCCCGATGTGGCCGTCCATGCCGACCTCCAGGCACCGCTCGACGTCCTCGCGGAAGACGTTCGCGGTCATGGCTATGATGGGCACGGCCGCGGCCTTCCCGGGGCCCATCGCCCTTATCCTCCTCGTGGCCTCGTACCCGTCCATCTCCGGCATCTGTATGTCCATGAGTATGAGGTCGTACCTGCCCGGGTCGGCCTCGAACATCCGCACGGCGCGCAGCCCGTTCTCGGCGCAGTCGATCGTCAGGTTCGTGAACTCGAGGAGCGATATGACGATCTCGCGGTTGATCTCCACGTCGTCCGCCAGCAGGACCGTCCGTCCCGAGAAGTCGTCGGAGTAGCCGTCCTCGTCCTCCTTCGCGGCCTCGGGCCTGGCGCATAGGCACGTGTTTATGACGTCCACGATCACCGACGGGAACAGCGGCTTGGGCAGGAACTTGTCGATGCCGACCTCCCGCGCCTCATCCTCTATGACGCTCCAGTCCACGGACGAGAAGATGGTGACGATGGACTCGCTGCCGGCCCTCGGTATGACCGTGCGGGCCAGCTCGAGCCCGTTCATGCCGGGCAGCCTCCAGTCGATGAAGTATATGTCGAACGCCGCGCCGCCCCCGAGCGCCGCGGCGGCCTCCTCGCCGCTCGAGGCGACCGAGCACGATATGCCCAGGCTGCCCGCCACCGCCTGGAAGAACTCGAGTGTCTCCGGCTCGTCGTCCACGACGAAGATCCGCACGTTCTCCCAGTTGACGCCCTCGCCGAGCTTGCGGCCCGTGTCCAGGGCCCCGCGCCCCATCCGGAACGTGAAGGAGAACGTGGAGCCCTTGCCCAGCTCCGACTCAACCCAAACCTCGCCGCCCATGAGCTCGACGATGCGCCTCGTTATGGCGAGCCCTAGGCCCGTGCCCCCGTACTTGCGCGTGGTGGTGTTCTCGGCCTGCTCGAACGACTTGAACAGCCTGCCCTTTTGCTCCTCGCTTATGCCGATGCCCGTGTCCTCCACGCTCACCCGGAGCATGCAGGCCCCCTCCTCCTCGGACAGCAGCCGCGAGTCCAGGCGGATGGTCCCCCCCTCCGGGGTGAACTTGGCGGCGTTGGACAAAAGGTTCGTGATGACCTGGGACAGCCTCTGGTCGTCGCCTATCAGGACCTTCGGGATGCCCTCGCCTATCTTCACGAACAGCCTTTGGCGGCGCTCGTCCACCCGCAGGTTAATGACGTCCGCGACCTTCTGGAGCATCTTCTCGAAGTCGAACGGGACGGGCGAGAGCTCGAACTTGTCCGCCTCTATCTTGGACATGTCGAGCACGTCGTTGATGATGCCGAGCAGGTGCTTGCTCGCCTCGTCTATCTTCCTCAGCGAGTCGTCCTTCTTGGCCACGTCGCCCGAAAGCTTCCCTATCGCCGTCATGCCGATGATGGCGTTCATGGGCGTGCGGATCTCGTGGCTCATCGTGCTGAGGAAGTTGCTCTTGGCCTTGCTGGCCGCCTCCGCCTCGATGCGCTGCTTCTCCGAGTCGAGGATGATGTTCCTGGTCTCGGTCACGTCGGCCAGGGTCCCCACGACGCGCATCGCGTTGCCCCTGCCGTCGCGCACCGTGAGCCCGGCGGCGTGGAAGTACGAATAGTCGCCGTCCTTCCTCCTCAGCCTGTACTCTATGTCGAACGGGGTCTTGCCCGTCGTGTCCGAGAGGTGCGCCTTGAAGGCGTCGAGCGCCCCGTCCCTGTCCTCCGGGTGCAGGCGGTCGCTCCAGCTGCAGAGCAGGTTGGGGAAGTCCGACTCGTCCCTGAACCCCAGCAGCTGCCGGAACCCGTCCGACCAGATGAACTCGTTCGTCGGGTTGATGAGGTCCCCCTTGCGGATCTCCATCTCCCACAGGCCGACCTTCGTCGCCTGCACCGCCATGTTGAGCTTCGCGCTGCGGAGCTCGTTTTGCTCCAGCGCGTTGCGCAGCTCCAACTGGATCTGGTTCCGGTTTATCGCGTTCACCAGCATCAACACGACGGAGTGCAGCATGTCCGCCTCGTCCTGGTTGAAGTACCGCTCCACCACCACGTCGTCGACGCAGAACACGCCCCAGAACTCGCCCTTGTAGTAGAGGGGGATGGTGATGGTGGAAGTGAGGCCCAGCGGCCCCAGCAGGTCGCGGTCCTCCTGCGGCAGCGATGCGATGGGACCGTTTATGTATTCGCCCCGCAGAAAGAGGCTGACCCACCTGACGCTGTACGGCACCGCCGTCCCGATGGGCACGTCCGGGGCCGACATCCCCGCCTCCGAGAGCCACTTATACTTGAGGACGAAGTATAGGACGCCGTCCCTGGTCTCGTTCGGCCAGATTTGGACGCAGTCCGCGCCCATGCTTTGCCCTATCGCCTCCAAGGCCTCCAGCAGCGACCTCTCGAAGCTATCCTCGCCCTTCTCGGAGAGCAGCAGGGCCGCGACGCGGTTGATGACGCTGAGGATCCTGTCCCTTCTTTGGGTCTTCTCCATCTCCAGCAGCTGCTGGTGGGCGCGCAGGTTCTCCTCGTGCTCGGCCTTCGCGTCGTCCTTCGACTTGACTATGCAGTTCTCCGGGATGTTGACGCTCAGCGCTATCTTCCGCGCCATCGCGTGG
>WRCU01000206.1 GCA_009783805.1 Oscillospiraceae bacterium | reverse complement strand
TAGGGCGCGGCGGTGGCGGGCGATAGAGAGGGCGTCGTCCTAGGGCCGGCCGATGCGCGGCCCGTGGCGTCGGGCGCGGCGGTAGCGGGCGATAGGGAGGGCGGCGTCCCAGGGCCGGCCGATGCGCGGCCCGTGGCGTCGGGCGCACCCGATGCGCGCCCCGTGGCGTCGGGCGCACCCGATGCGCGCCCCGTGGCGTCGGGCGCGGCCGATCCGGGCGCGGAGGCGATGGGCCCGGAATCCGCGATACCGGAATCCCGCGATCCGAAGGGAGGCGGCGCGGCATGAAGAACACGCTCATCCTCTTCCAAAGGCTCATGCGGCACATAAGCCGCAGCCCGGAGACCATAGCCTCCGCCGTGGTCCAGCCCACGCTCATAATGCTGCTCTTCGTCTTCGTCTTCGGCGGCGCCATCAAGGCCAGCCTGCCCGACGGGGTGAACTACGTGAACTTCCAGCTGCCCGGGATACTCGTGATGGCGATAGCCTACAACACCTCCTACACCTCGCTGCGGATCTTCTCCGACAAGGGCAAGGGCATATGGGCCAGGCTCGACTCGATGCCGATCAACCGCTCCTCGCCCCTATGGGCCCATGTCCTCGCCTCCATCGCGTCCAGCCTGCTCTCGCTCGCGGTGGTCTTCTCGGTCGCTTTGGCCATAGGGTTCCGCACGGGCGCGGGTTTCTTAGCCTGGCTCGCCGTCCTCGGCATCCTGGCGGCCCTCTCGCTCGCGCTCACGTGGGTAGCCGTCATCCCGGGCCTGGTCTCGAAGTCCACCGACGGCGCCTCGTTCCTCGCGTTTCCGCTCGTCTTCCTGCCCCTCTTCAGCTCCTCCTTCGCCCCGACCGAGACGATGCCCTACTTCCTGCGCATATTCGCCGAGAACCAACCCGTGACGCCCATCGTCGGGACGATCCGCTCGCTCTTCGGCGGGGAGCCCGTCGGCGGCGAGATCTGGGTGGCCCTGGCCTGGTGCGCGGGCATCATGGCCGTCGCTTGGGTGGCCGCCATGAGGATATATAAGTCCAGGGCCAGGTAGGGCCCTAGATGGGAGGCAATCCGCCATGACCGTCAGGAAGATGCGGGCGGGGGACTACGCGGGGGCGTACGAGCTATGGCTCAGCACGCCCGGCATGGGCGTCAACGAGGTGGACGACTCGCCCGAGGGCATAGGCAGGTTCCTTTCGCGGAATCCGGACACGTGCTACGTGGCCCTGATCGGCGACGAGGTCGTCGGCACGGTCCTATGCGGCCACGACGGGCGCAGGGCGCTTATATACCACCTGGCGGTGAAAGGCTCGGAGAGGCGCAAGGGGATAGGCGGGGCCCTCCTGGACAGCGCGCTCGGAGCCTTAAAGAAGCTAGGCATCCAAAAGGCGTACGCCATCGTCTACAAAAGCAACGAGTCGGGCAACGCCTTCTGGGAGGGCCACGGGTTCCCTATACCCGAGGAGTCGCTGTACCGGGCGAGGGAGATCACGCCGATCAGGCACCTGAGGAGGAGCGAGTGAACGTCTTAACCATCCTGATAGACAGCCTGAACAGGCACTGCATAGGCCCATACGGAAATAGGGAGATCAGCACGCCGAACCTCGACAGGCTGGCCGCGCGCTCCGCGGTCTTCGACATGCACTTCGCCGGGTCCCTCCCTTGCATGCCGGCCCGCAGGGAGCTGATGACGGGGCGCAAGGAGTTCTTCTGGCGCGGCTGGGGGGCGCTGGAACCCTTCGACCGGCCCATAGCCCGGGAGGCCAGGCGCCTGGGCGCCAAGACGGCCATCGTGACCGACCACTACCACTACTGGGAAAACGGCGCACACGGCTACCTCGAGCACTTCGACGGCGTTAGGATGGTGCGGGGCCACGAGTGCGACATGTGGGACACCGAGCCGGTCGACGACGCTAGCCTGCCGGACTGGGCGCGGGCCGTCGTGAGGTGGCGCGGCGACATGGGCCGTAGGTACTACGGCAACGTAAAGGGCTACAATTCCGAGGAGGACTTCCATTCGCCGAGGACGTTCACGGAGGCCGCCGACTGGCTCGAAAAAAACCGCGGACACGGGAAGTTCTTCCTCTGGGCCGAATGCTTCGACGTCCACGAGCCTTTCTACGTGCCGGAGCCCTACCGCTCCATGTATTCCGGGGGGATCAAGGGGGACTACACCGTCTGGCCGCCATACCAGGGCGGCTACCACGGGCATGACCCGGCTTTTTGGGAGCGGGCGACGGAGGACGAGGTCCGGTACATCAGGTCCCAATACTGCGGCAAGGTGACGATGACCGACAAGTGGCTGGGCAGGCTGCTCGACGTGATGGACAGGCACGGCCTGTGGGAGACCACGGCGGTATTGCTGACGACCGACCACGGCCACGAGCTGGGCGAGAAGCGCCGATTCGGCAAGCAGCCGCCGAACTACGACCTTAACTCGCACATACCGCTGATGGTCAGCCTCCCCGGGATGGCGGGGCAAAAACGGATAGGCGCGCTGACGACGGCGGTGGACCTGTACCCCACGATGCTCGGGCTGCTCGGCGGGGACCCTTCCTGCTCGCCGCACGGCCGCTCGCTGCTCCCCCTCCTGGACGGGTCGGCGAAGGCGCACCGCGAGGCCGTGGTATACGGCTCGCACGCCTGCGGGGCGACCGTCACGGACGGGCGGTACACGTACCATTCCGGCTGGGACGCGGGCAAGGAGGTCTACGCGTATTCGGCCAACATGCTGAGCCCGTCGCCGGACGCGGTCTCAGGCAGGTTCATCCCCGGCGTGGACTGCCCGGTATGGAGGATGCCCGCGAAAAATCTCGCGCCGATACCCGAGCTGCTCTTCGACAGGGCGGAGGACCCGGGGCAAACGCGCGACCTAAGCTCCGAGAGGCACGGCGCGGTGGGCGAAATGAGGTCCATCTTGAAGGGGCTGATGGACGGGGAGGGCGTGCCGCCGGAGCAGTACGCGAGGCTGGGGTTTTAGGGACGGTACCGGTTATGGTAATTATTAGTGCTAATTGATATATTTTTACGTATATGTTATTACCATTATTCTAGAACTTATACGTGAAAGCTGTGATCGTTATATGGCATTAAAATTTATAGTATTTTATACGTCATTTGCATTGTTCATATGCTTCATCTACATAGTCGCCAGCCTCTGGTTCCGCGGCAAACGCAGCAATTCGCTGATCTCCTTCTGCTCGCTGGGCCTGTTCCTATCCATATGGGTCCTTAGCAACGGCATCAACGGCATGGTCCGCGAGGACCTGCTCGGATCCATGATCACGTTCTTGACCCAGACCCTGGTATGCGTCGTCCCGCCGGCCTTCGTCATCTACGTCCTGTTCTTCATAGAGTCGAGGTTCGCATCGAACCCATGGGTCATCAGGCTGCTGGCGGCCCTCATCGTCGCCGACCTGGCCCTTCTATGGACGAACCCGCTTCACGGCGAGTTCTTCACCGGCTTCGACGGAACCACGCCGCTGCCGGGGGCCCTGTTCCCATTGCACGCGGTCATATCCTACTCGCAGATCGCCTTCGTCATCATCATGCTATACCGGCACATAATAAAGAACGCGCGCCGCAAGCCCATCCTCACCTACATAGGGTTCGGCACGCTGTTCCCCCTCGCGCTCAACGTTTCCTACACGTTCGGCCTGCTCGACGTCGGCTTCGACTTGACGCCCTTCGCGTTCATCATCATGTACGGCACCTTCTCCGCCTACTCGATCCAGACGAGGCTGTTCGACATTAAGGAGACGGAGTCCGCGGAGATCTTCGAGTCGCTGTCGGACGCCCTGGTCGTGATGGACAGGTCGGGGACCGTCACGAAGGTCAACCCGGCCTTCCTCTCCGCCTTCCCGAGCATCCGGGTGGTCGGCGACGTGACGACCGTGCGCGAGGTCGCAGAGGGAATCCGGTCAATCTCACGGGACGGCTGGCCGCAGGAGGCGATGGACTCGATCTTCTCGGAGAGGCCGGTCAAGGCCGCGGGCGTGGAGGTCACCGTGGATGACGGCGCGGCAAGGAACTACTCCGTATCGAAGGACATCATCCTGGACAAGGGCTACTGTCTGGGCAACATCATAACCTTGCGCGACATAAGCGCCTACAGGGGCATGATCGACGAGATCACGGAG
>WRCU01000205.1 GCA_009783805.1 Oscillospiraceae bacterium | reverse complement strand
TTCTTAAGGTCGGGGAAGTCCGCGTCCGTCAGCCTCTCGTACCTGGTCACGGCCCGCCTCGCCAGGAGCCCCCCCAGCCTCTCGACGTCGTCGGGGTAGTCATAGTCGCCGTTCTTCGTGTCGTAGACGTAGTACTTCGTCCCCGCCCCCGGCAGGTGCCCCTCGTTCAGGAGGCATCGGACCGCCTTGTGCGCGTCGGAGAAGTAGGCGTCGGAGAACTGGTCCTTTATGGTCCAGGGGTTGTGCGAGGAGACGCCCAGGATGAACGGGTAGTCTTTGCCTATCAGGTCGAAGCTGACCAGCATGTCGGCCTCCAGTATCTCGCCGCATATGATGTGCTTCATTTCGGCCCTGCAGTATGGGTCCAGCGTGATCACGGACGAAAGCGTGCCCGGCGCGAGCTTGTCCATCATCATGGCTATGTGGCCGCCGTAGTTCATCCCGAAGGCCATGACGCGCCTCCGGTCCACCGCGTACCGCCTGAGCAGGTCGCCCAGGACGGCCAGGCAGTCGAGCGCGGGCATTAGCCCCCATGACTGGTACTCGTTCCTGCCCGTGACCATGAGGGGCTGGCACCTGAGGTCGCAGCTCGTCACGCCCCTCTCCAGGAGCGTCTCGGCGATGAGCTTGTAGGCCGCCTCCCTGCTCCCGAGCTTAACGAACGTCTCCTCCTCGAGGCTAGCGCTATAGATCCTGTTGAAGTTATATAGGAAATTTTTGCTGACCTGCAGGCCCGCGCCCCTTTGTATGCCGAAGTAGCTGACGCAGACGACGACCGCGTTGAACGTCTCGGCTATGTATGTGCGCAGGAGCGCGTCGGTCGACTCGAAGTCCGCCCGCCCCCTCAGCCCGTCTATCAGGAAGAATACGCCGGTCCCCTCCCTCACGCCCCCGTCGGGCACGGTCAGGTACGCCTCGATCGGCTGCCGCTCCCGACCCAGCTCCGCGTCGTCCGGCGGGTTTATCATTATCTTGACTTCCTCAGTCATACCATTCGCCCCTTTCAGCGCCGATTACAACCCGCCTTTCGGCTTGCCCGCGGATGGCCGCTCCCCTCGGGACGGCCGCCCCTTCATTGCACCAGGCCCTTGGGGCCGGAGACCAACGGCTTCAGCTCATACTCTAGGAGGTCGCAGACGAACAGGTAATCCCCCCGCTCCATCGCGTTCATGGCGTATGTGAGCGCCCCGTTGAACTTGGCCATCACGCCCCCGTCGGCCACGTCTATGAGCCCCTCGCTTAGGGTCAGCTCCACCAACCCGACCAACAGCTCGGGTATCCCTTGGAATGAGTCGCCTTCGAAGGCCATGTCCTGGATCCTCCCGATCCTCTCCAAGGCCTCGCCGCGCTTCATGAACTTCCCGTCCCCCGTGGGGGGGGGTGAGCCTGCATCCATGCCTTATATCCCCCATATGGCCGAAATGCGCGCCGTCAACCGATGAACATCGCCAAGCCCACCTTATCGGCCTCACCGTGCAGGCCGAGCGCCCTAAGGACCGCCAACGCGAACGGCCCCGCCGTACCGGCGGCCTTGCCCGTCACGACCGTCCCGTCCACGACGACATCGCCGCCGACGAACTCGTAATCCCCGCCCCCGCCCAACGCGCCCGGATAGGACGTGACCTTCCTTCCCTTCGCCACCCCGGCCTTGACCAAGACCTTCGGCGCCGCGCAGATGGCCGCGACCACCTTCCCCCGCTCATGCATCCCCTTGATGATGCCTAAGACCCTTCCGTCATTCAAGAGCAGTTCGGTCCCGGGCCCACCCGGCAAGAACGCGGCGTCCATCGCCA
Organism: Oscillospiraceae bacterium; assembly: GCA_009783805.1. GTDB lineage: Bacteria > Bacillota > Clostridia > WRCU01 > WRCU01 > WRCU01. The sequence continues at coordinate 2,355 of WRCU01000205.1, read as the reverse complement.
TTATCCCGTCATGGCCCCCGTCCCCCGAATCCGGGCCGTCACCTAGCCCGAGGACGCCGTCGCAGACCAAGGAGATGCCGTGTGACCCCGTGACGGCCCTCTCCCCCGTCACCGAGACCGCCTCGACATGCACGCCGCCGCGCCTCAGTATGTCTATGACGGCCACGGCCTCCAACTCCTCGAAGCCGTCGGCCATGAACACTACCGCCCTTTTCATTTTATTTGGCACCCCCATTTACTTCCCGACGCAAAAGCCCGAGAAGATCTCCCCCACCAGGTCACCGGTGAAGTCCTCGCCCGTGATCGACCCGAAGGCCCTGGCGGCCCGCCTCATGCCTTCCACCGCGCAGTCGGCGGGCATGCCGGCGGCTATGGCGTCCGACGCCTCCCGCAGGGCCGTCACGGCCCTGTCGAGCGCGTCCCTGTGCCTTGCGCTCGTGACCACGCCTACCCCCTCCGGGTCCAGCCCATCGAGTCCGAGCGCATGGCGTACGGCCCCATCGAGCGCGTCAAAGCCTAGGCCGGTCAAGGCGGATACGCATAGAGCATACCATTTTTCCGGGGGTCCCACCGCGTCCGCCACGGCCAGCGCGCCCGCCGCGTCCGGCGCGGCCGTATCCGGCCCGAACGTGCCCGACCCATCGAGGTAGGCCACTTTATGGCCCTCCGAGCCGAGCCGCGCGGCGATCGCCGGCCCGAAGCCCCCGCATAGGGGTAAGTCCGACTTGTTGATGAGGACGATGGTCGGCTTTTCGTTGGGCACGTGGCTTAAGGCCAGAAGGTCGGCCGCATCCAGGCCGGCCGAGGCGTCCACGACGAACAGCACGAGGTCCGAATCCCCGATCCGCCCAACGGAGAGCCCTATGCCGACCGACTCCACGCCGCCGTCCGGATCCCCCCGGATGCCCGCCGTGTCCATGAGCCTTACGGGCACCCCCCCAAAGGAGACCCTGTCCTCGACGACGTCCCTCGTGGTTCCGGGCGAGGCGTCCACTATGGACCTGGCGCCCCCGCATAGGCGGTTCATGACGGACGACTTGCCGACGTTGGGCTTCCCCGCTATGGCCACGGCCAACCCATCGCGCAGGGCGCGGCCGACCCCGTAACCGCTGGCGAGCGCGCCGGCCTCGGCCATCGCGCGGCCCAACCCTTCCGATAAGGCTTCCATGCCGCCTTCGACCTCCCCGTGCTCGGGGAAGTCTATGCCCACCTCTATCGCGGCTATCCCGGCCAGGACGCCCCGCCTGAGCCCCCTCACGGCGTCGCCCAGCCCACCCTCGAGCTGCCTCACGGCGATCCTGGCGCCCAAGTCGGACTTCGCCTTTATGAGGTCCATCACCGCCTCGGCCTGCGTGAGGTCGATCCTGCCGTTCAGGAAGGCCCGCATGGTAAACTCACCCGGTTGGGCCAGCCTGGCCCCGGCGGACAGGCATAGAGCCAGGACCCTGCCCGAGGCGAGGTCGCCGCCATGGCTGCTTATCTCCACCGTGTCCTCGCGGGTGTACGTCCGTGGGGCGTCCATCCTGGAGACGATGACCTGGTCGGCCACCCTGCCGGACGGGTCAGTCACCTTGCCGTAGCGCAGCGTGTGCGGCGCCATGCCCGAGACGTAGGCGGCCCCCTTGAAGAGCGCGTCGGCCAAGGCGAACGAGCCTTCCCCGCTCATCCTGACGACCGAGATCCCCCCCTCGCCGGGCGGCGTGGAGATCCCGGCTATGACGCGGTCGTCGTAGGCGAAATCCATATGGGATACCTAAGGCCGGTTAAAACCTGTACTTCACGATTATCTTCCTGTTCGGCTCCTCGCCGATGCTGTACGTTTCAACCTTGTCGTTGTCCTGAAGGGCGGTGTGCACGATCCTCCTCTCGAAGGCCGTCATGGGGTCCAAAACCATGTTCTTCTTCACCGCCATGACGCGTTCGGCCGTCCTCATGGCCAGGCCGATGAGGGTCTCCTCCCTCTTCTGCCTGTAGTTCTCCACGTCCAGCACGACCTTCGTGTAGCGCCCCGCCTTTCCCTTGTTGACCGCCAGGTTGGTTATGTATTGGAACGCGTCAAGGGTCTCGCCTTTCTTCCCTATGATAAGGCCGCTTTCCTTGTCGTCCGCCTTGATGTCCACGTAGACCACGCCTTCGTCGTCCATGTCGATATAGAAGTCGGCGTCGATCCCGACCTTGGCGAAAAGATCCTTGAGGAAGTCGGCTATGCGGTCGAACTTCGCCTCCCGGTCCTCATCGTCCTCATCCGCGTCAAGGCCCGTCTCGTCCCCGGAATCGAGGTCTGCATCGCCGTCGTCCCCATCGGGTCCCGCCCCGTCGCCCGAATCGGGTCCCTCATCGCCGTCGTCCTCGTCA
>WRCU01000204.1 GCA_009783805.1 Oscillospiraceae bacterium | reverse complement strand
AGATCGTGAACGGGCTGGACGTCGCGTACAAGGACATGCAGGTCAAGAAGGCGATAAACGAGTCGCTGAAGGCGAAGGCGGAGGCGCGCGGCGAGAGGAAGACCGGCGAGGTGGCCGCGATCGAGGGAGAGTCCTCCGACGTGGGCGAAAGGATGGAGGAGGGCAGGCTGGCGCTCAGCGGGCTGGACGCGAGGGAGGCGGAGCTGGAGGATGAGCAGGCGTACCTCGCGGGGCTGATCAAGGAGCTGCAGGCCAAGAAAGAAGAGGAAGACCGGGCCAAGGCCAAGGCCGAGGCGGACAGGAAGGCCAGGGAGGAGGCCGAGCGTGCCGCTAGGGAGCGCCAGGGCCAGGGCGGAGGAAACGTCCCATCCTACATCAGCGACACGTTCGTGTGGCCATGCAAGGGGCATACCGAGATAACGTCGCCATACGGCATGCGCTACCACCCGATATTCTTGGACTACAGGATGCACACGGGCGTCGACGTCCGCGCGGGCTCGGGGGTGGCGATACAGGCTGCCGCCGGCGGCACGGTCATAATGGCGGGCTGGACCAACGCCTACGGGAACACGGTCATAATCGACCACGGCGGCGGGGTCTCGACGCTGTACGGGCACGGCAGCAGGATGGTCGTCAAGGAAGGCCAATACGTCTCGGCCGGCCAGCACATAGCGGACGTCGGGTCGACCGGGTTCTCGACGGGGCCGCACCTGCACTTTGAGGTCAGGGTGAGCGGGGATCCGGTGGACCCGATGAGGTACTTCAGGCAGACATGAAATGGGGGGTTTGGCATGAGGGATTGGAAGACGTTCATCGAGGAGTCCGTATCGGACATAAGGGCGGCGACGAATGGCTTCCCGGTACTGGCTGCGATTTCGGGCGGCGTTGACTCCACCGTTTCGGCGACGCTGACCCACCGGGCCGTCGGGGACCGGCTCACCTGCATATTTGTGGACCACGGCCTGATGAGGAAGGGTGAGGCGGATGAGGTCAGGAGGCTGTTCTTCGAGGCGCTCGGCATCGGCCTCATCAACGTCGACGCCTCCGACCGCTTCTTCGCCAGGCTTAAGGGCGTCACGGACCCTGAAAAAAAGAGGATGGCGATCGGGGACGAATTCATCAGGGTATTCCACGACGAGGTCAAAGGCTTAGGCGAACTGGGCTATCTGATGATGGGCACGATCAAGACCGACGTGACGGAGAGCGGCCAGGACGGCGGCAGGTTCACGAAGTCGCACCACAACGTGGGCGCGATGCCGGAGGATATGCCGTTCAAGGGCGCGGTGGAGCCCGTCCGCGGGCTCTATAAGAACGAGGTCCGCGAGTTGGGGAAGGCGCTGGGGATCCCCGGCCCTTCGGCGACGCGGCAGTCGTTCCCGGGGCCGGGCCTGGCAATACGCGTCATAGGCGAGGTGACAAGGGGTAGGGTCGCGCTGCTGCAGGAGGCCGACGCCGCGTTCCGTGAGGTCATGGACGCCACCGGGATCGCAGCCACGCAGTACTTCGCCATCCTTACCGGCCTGCGCAGCGTGGGTATCGTCGGCGGCGACCGCGCCTACGGGGAGACCGTGGCCCTCCGCGCGCTCAGCTCAGTCGACCTCATCAGCGCGGCGCCCGTTCGGGTCCCATATGAAACGCTCGAGAAGGCCGCATCGGAGATAACGGCGAGGTGCCCCGGGGTCAACAGGGTGGTGTACGACATAACGCCCAAACCGCCCGGCACGATCGAGTGGGAATGAACGAAAATGACATATTGCATACAATATTTATATATAAAGGGATATATTTCCATAACGAGAAGGTGATGTAGAGCAAATAGATAAAAATTCATAACGGCTAATGAGGATGAAATTATAAGTCATTTATCATAAGAATTTATAATTGACGGTTTCATCAAATTAAAGCTCAAATTGAAACATGGAAAAATTACATATCGATTTTATGGGTCTGCTCCTAATGTGGCAACTAATGTTCCGATATATATAGAACTATAAATTAAAAACGGGTATAGAATAGATGCGGCTATATTAATAAGCCAAAACTTCGTATGGAGGCTACCTCCGGTACTGATTGCCTGTACGGTTTTTTTAAACCTGCGATGTAGACGCTAAAATCCAACGTTGCTTTATCAATAAATATATCTATTTTTTACTATATCACCTTATTTCGTTCAAATGTTAAGTAATGTACGATTAATGTACATAAATATATTAATAAATCCTATTTATATATGGTTTCTTAATGAATAGTCGTACACTGCTGGCATTTTGTACGGTAAACCAGGTTCGTGTAGCAAAATATACTATTCTGGGCGGAATTTTACTTAATTAATTTTCATATCACTTTTATTTATTCTTGATTTATTAATTTTCGCTAAATTCTTTCATTTCACCGGGAACTGCGAAATTACCATCGTTGAAAAAATTATCGGTAAAATTATTCAGTGTTGTATATACCTTTAGTTAATAATGAAATGGAAGAGATTCATTATTAATTTCCGCAGAGCCGTATGAATACAGGCTTTTTTTGCGATTAATCGCCGTTTCGTGAGGTCTGATCGAAAAATAAACTGTTGTAACTGGATATCTCAAAAGCCAAGAATGGGGATGACCAACAGGTGTTCGAGATCATGCGCATGCTTAAGGTCGGGGCGACCAATTCCGCGGTATCGAGTGCGAGGGTCCCCCTGCCAGACAGCGCAGGTAGGCATGTGGCTGACGCACCAGCAAATGAACATGCGCCTCCGAGCGGTACGGCACCTACTACGCCCGACCTGCCGCCATATGGCCTTGGACGCCGCCGTCTAAAAGGCACATGGGTTCCATGTGACCGCCTAGTCCATCGAGGCGCTCTGCTTCGCGGCCTTAATGGGGATGCAGATATAATTTACCTAAAAAGACGGCAAAGGCGTCACCCAGTTAAAAGACGGCAAGGGCGTCACCCATGCCCCTTAAGCCCATACGGTCCGCCGTTGCCCGCACCGCGCTTTAATCCATTCCGCCTGTATGGCCAAGATCCTCATAAAGAGGGCCTTCAGCCTGCCGCGGTTCTCCCGCGGGACCGATTCCATGTATAATACCTTCTGCGTAGCCATAAAGCATCCCGCGCGGCATCTTCGATAGTAAGGTCACGGACGCGGGCCCGTTGCAAGGGAGGCACCCATACGGTGAGGCTATAGGAAGGGTTGCCCGACAGGAGGATGGCGCGATGATCGCGGTGCTGAAGCAGAGCGCGACGGATGGGCAGATCGAGGCGCTCACGGATTGGCTGAAGGAGAGGGGCCTTTCGGTCCATGTCTCCAAGGGGGAGTTCCATACCGTCCTGGGATTGATCGGCGATACGAGCATGATAGACACGGAGCTCGTGGAGAGCCTGGAGATGGTGGAGTCCGTCAAGCGTATCAGCGAGCCTTTCAAGAGCGCGAACCGCAAGTTCCACCCGGATGACAGCGTGATCAAGGTGAGCGGCCTGATGATAGGCGGCGGCCATTTCCAGATAATGGCCGGGCCGTGCTCGGTGGAGTCGCCCGAGCAGATCCTGTCCATCGCGAGGAGCGTCCAGTCTTCGGGGGCCACGATCCTCCGCGGCGGCGCCTTCAAGCCGCGGACTTCGCCTTACGAGTTCCAGGGGATGCGCGCGGATGGGATAGAGCTTCTCCTGGAGGCCAAGAAGAGGACGGGGATGCCCATCGTGACCGAGATAATGAATGCGAACCACCTCCCCATGTTCGAGCAGGTGGACATAATCCAGGTGGGCGCGCGCAACATGCAGAACTTCGAGCTCTTGAAAGAATTGGGCATGGCCAAGAAACCCGTGCTGCTCAAGCGCGGACTGGCCAACACCATCCAGGAGCTGCTCATGAGCGCCGAATACATAATGGCGGGCGGCAACAAAGACGTCATCCTCTGCGAGCGTGGCATCCGCACCTTCGAGACCGCCACCCGCAACACCCTAGACCTAGCCGCCGTCCCCGTCCTCCGCGAGCTCACCCACCTCCCCGTCATCATCGACCCCAGCCACGCCACCGGCTACGCCCGCTTCGTCAAGCCCATGTCGCGCGCCTCAGTGGCCGCCGGTGCCGACGGACTCATCGTAGAAGTCCACAACAACCCCGCCGCCGCCCTCTGCGACGGCCCCCAATCCATCACGCCGGAGGCGTTT
>WRCU01000203.1 GCA_009783805.1 Oscillospiraceae bacterium | reverse complement strand
TGCATGGAGGCCCGTTCGCCAACATCGCGCATGGGTGCAGCAGCGTTGCGGCCACGAAGATGGGGCTGAGGCTCGCCGACTACGTGGTCACGGAGGCGGGGTTCGGGGCGGACCTGGGCGCCGAGAAATTCCTGGGAATAAAGTGCCGGACTTCCGGACTCGCACCGAAGGCGGCCGTCCTGGTCACCACCCTGAGGGCGCTGAGGTACAACGGCGGCGCGGCGAAGGGCGAGTTCGGGAGCCCATGCATGGACGCGCTGGCGAAGGGCGTCTGCAACCTGGAGAAGCACCTGGAGAATATGGCCATGTTCGGGGTGCCGACATGCGTCGCAATCAACAGGTATGGGACGGACTCCCCGGAGGAGCTGAGGCTCGTCTCCGAGGCGTGCGCCCGGCTGGGGGTGCGCGCCGTGGAGTCTGAGGCGTACGCGCGCGGCGGGGCCGGGGCGGAGGGCTTGGCGCGCGAGATCGTCAGGCTCTGCGGCGAAGGCTCGGGCGGTGCCTTGAGGTTCCCGTACGCCATGGACGACGCGATAGCCGAGAAGATAAGGAAGGTCGCGACGGCCGTCTACGGCGCGGATGGGGTGGAGCTCTCGCCCGCCGCGGCGAAGGGCGTCAAGGCCATCGAGGCCATGGGGGCGGGTGGGCTGCCCGTCTGCATGGCGAAGACGCAGTTCTCGTTCACCGATGACCCGACGGTCCTGGGCCGCCCGAAGGGCTTCACCATAAAGGTCCGTGACGTGAGGCTCTATGCCGGCGCCGGATTCGTGACCGCCTACGCGGGCGAGGTCCTGACCATGCCCGGATTGCCTAAGGTCCCTTCCGCCGAGGGCATGGACGTCTACGAGGACGGCGGCATAGTCGGCCTTTCCTGACGGCGCAAAGGAGCTCGCCATGGCGCTTCGTGACAAGGGCAAACGGGCAAGGGGGCCGCATGGCATGAGGCTGGTCGAGGGCGGCCTCGCGGAGCCGGCGGAGGCCGACCCGTTCGACGTCGGCCCGGTACGCGCGGCGCCCGACGGCGGTCCCGGCCCTGGGGTGCTCGATTGGGGGGCGGAGCTGTTCCGGAGGTACAAGAAGGGCGATGAGGCGTCCTTCGAAAGGCTGGTCGAGCTATACGGCGAGGAGCTGTCGTCGTTCATCAACGGATTCTTGGACGACCTGCATGAGTCGAGGCAACTGATGATAGAGTCGTTCGCCTGCCTGGCAGTGAACAAGAAGGCCTTTGAGGGCAGGTCATCGCTTAAGACATACCTGTTCGGCATCGGGAAGAACCTGGCGAGGCGCTACCTGAGGATGCGGAAGGACGGCCGGCACATATCCTACGAGGAGTCGGTCGGGCCGTTGCTGGGGGAGGGGGAGGACCCGGAGGCCTGGGTGGAGAGGGAGGAGTCTAAGGCCGCGCTTATGGCCGCCATTGAAGGGCTTAACGAAGAGTATGGGGCGGTCATCAGGCTCCTGTACCTGGAGGGCCATAGCTACGTCAAGGCCGGGCAGCTGATGGGCAAGAGCGTAAGGCAGATCAGCGACTTGGCCTACAGGGCGAAGCGGTCCCTTAGGAAGGCTCTGGAGGGGGAGGGCTATGGCGTCCCTAAAAAATAATTCCGCGCGCGGGTGCGAGTTTTTCGCAGTAGGCGGCACTAATATATATAGGCCGCGTCTTCAACCGGCGACGGCCGGCGGCGCAAGGCAGCGAAAAGGCGGGGCCGAACCCACGGCCGATGGCGTGGGGGGTGGCCTGGCATGAAGGCGGCGATTGATGTTCGATGCGAAAGAGGTAGCCAGGCTCGCCCTGGAAAGGGCCGCCGAGATCGAGGCGCGCCGTAGGCGGCTGAGGCGCTACGCGGCCATGTCAATGGCAGCCGCCTGCCTGTGCGCGGCCATATCGTTCATGGCCGCGTTTGGCCTGACGGGTGACGGCGGCGCCGACCCGTCCGGCTACGCCCGCCTCGCCGACGAGGGGCTCGTAATAATTGGCGATGAGACGGTGCCTTTGACCAGGCCCGCGTTCCCTGACGGGACCGACGCCTCGGGCGAGCCGCCGATGCCGCGCTGCGCCGAGGCGGCCGCCAGGGAAGGCGCCCCGGCGCCGCGCGCACGGTGAGCGGCTCAAGGGCCGTTGACATCCCGATAAAACCGATATAGACTTCTTTGGGTCCGCCGAAGTGGTGAAATTGGCAGACACACAGGACTTAAAATCCTGCGGGCGTTAAAACCCATACCGGTTCAAGTCCGGTCTTCGGCATCAAGGAGCAAAAGAGATGGGCATATCCATTAACCTTATCCCCATGTTCGTACTTAGGCGGCAACGCCGGTAAGGCCCGCAAGGCCCCCCGGCGTCGGACGCTTATAAGCGCTTGCGTCGGGAGGGAATGGCATCGTAGCGGTAGGCCGGACGACCCCGAGGCGACGTTATAGGCGCATCGGGGTTTTTTGCGCTGGATCAATACCGTAGAGAGGTGCCAAAAGATGCATGCCATCAAGACCCAGAACCTGACGAAGACCTATGTGACACGGATAAAGGCCGAGGGTTTAGCCGCGGGGTTCCGGGCGCTCATAAGGCCGGAGCGCAGGGCGGTGGAAGCCGTCCGCGGGATCAGCCTCGAGGTGGGGCGCGGCGAGGTGACGGCCTTCATCGGGCCCAACGGGGCGGGGAAGTCCACGTTCATCAAGATGCTCTGCGGGATCCTCCACCCCACCGGCGGCGAGCTGTCGGTGCTCGGCATGTCACCGGCGAGGGACCGCAGGAGGCTGGCCATGCGCGTGGGCGCCGTCTTCGGCCAGCGGTCGCAGTTATGGCTGCACCTGCCCGCGCTGGACAGCTTCACGCTGCTCGCGGCCATATATGAGGTAGGCGAAGCCGAGCGGCGCCGCCGGGTAGGCGAGCTGACCGAGCGGCTCGGGCTGGGGGGGTTCTTGAAAGTCCCCGTGCGCAAGTTATCCTTAGGGCAGCGCATACGGTGCGAGGTCGCGGCCTCCATGCTCCACGACCCGGAAATATTATTCCTCGACGAGCCTACCATCGGCCTGGACGTCGTCGTGAAGCAGGCCATCAGGGAGCTGATAGCGGAGCGCAGCAGACTGCGCGGCACCACCGTGCTCCTGACGAGCCATGACCCGTCGGACGTGGAGCGGCTGTGCGGCCGGGCCGTGGTGATCGACCGGGGTACCGTCGTCCTGGACTCGTCCGTGGAGAGGCTGAAGTCCGAGTACCTCGGCAGGAAGGTGGTGGAGGTCAGCTTCGCCGCGCCGCAGGCGCTGCCGGAAATGCCTGGCGTGGAGACGGAGTCGGAGCCTGGGGGCATGAGGGCGAGGCTCACCGTGGACATAGCCGCGCGCCCCATCGGCGAGGTAATGGAGAGGCTCTCGGCGCTCGGCGGAGTCCGCGACGTGACGATATCCGACCCCCCGATGGAGGAAATCATAGCCGCCATCTTCGGGAAGGGGGGGGCGTAATGGCCGCGGCCGCGAAGTACCTGAGGATCATGAAAGTCAGCCTGACGAACGCGGTCGCTTACCGAGCGTCCATACTCCCCCGGTTCGCGTTCTACGCCCTCTTCATCTACGTGTTCTCGAACCTGTGGGGCGCCATCTACAGGGAGGGCAGCGTCGACGGCTACAGCTACGCCCAGATAGTCTCGTACCTGATCATGACCGAGCTGATCGTGTTCTCGTCGCAGGGGAACAGCATAATGGGCCGCATAAACGAGGACGTGAGGGGCGGCGCGATAGCCTACCAGCTCGGGCGGCCCGTCCACTACATAATGCTTCAGCTGGCGGGGTCGATGGGGCAGCTCCTATTGAACCTGGTCAGCTTCGGCGCCCTGGCGGCCGCCCTCGGCTTGCTCATCGTGGGCGCACCCCCCGCGCTGGCCCTGGCGGGCATTCCGGCGCTGCTGCTTTCGGTCGCGCTCGGGCTGACGATAGGCTCGCTCTTCATGACGCTCATCGGGCTGTCGTCCTTCATATTCGAAGATAACTTCGCGGCCTACATCATCTACCAAAAAATATGCTTCATGCTCGGCGTCCTCCTCCCGGTGGAGTTCCTCCCGGATTGGCTGCAGCCGGTGGCCAAGGCCCTGCCGTTCTCATACATCACATGGGCGCCGGCCAAGCTCTTCGTGGCATGGTCGCCGGGATTGGCGCTCGAGCTGCTGCCACGCCAGGCGCTATGGGCGGCGGCCGTAGCCG